>NZ_JAALDT010000100.1:0-9994 GCF_014144995.1 Dietzia sp. DQ11-71
GCAGCCGGCCGCTCCGGCCCCGTACCGGCCCGCACCGGCGCCCGCTCCGGCTCCCGCGCCAGCGCCTGCACCAGCGCCACCGGCCCCCGAAACCATCACCATCGACCTCGGCGGACGCGGGGAGATCATCCCCCAGGCGCCAATCGCCCCCAGACAGCTCAACATCCCCTGACGCCGAACACGTCAGGTCCACCCACCAAGAGAAAGAAGATTACTCATGCTCGCAGCAGCCACCGCCATCTCCGGAATGATCATCTCCGCCCTGATGGCTCTCGGCCCCATCGCAGCACCTGTCGTCGGCGCCGCGATGGCGGCCGGCCCAGTCGCCACCGCTGGCACCGCAATCGCTGGCATGGTCGGCACTGGCGCTGCAGCAGGCGGTTCAGCCGCCCTGGGTGCAGGTGCAGGTGCCATCGGAGCCAATCCCCACGCCGCAGTCGGAGTGCAGAACGGAATCACCGATGCGCTCAACCAGGCGAAGGACGCCGCTGCCGGGTCCGTCAACGACCTGAACCTCCCGGGTGTTCCGCACATCTCGTTCAACTGAATCGGTACGACAAGCGGTCAGCCGAACAGCGCAGGTTCCGCCCCTCGCGTGGCTGATCTCCTCGCCGCCCTCCCCCCGCGAATGTTGGGTCTGGGAGGGCGGCGGTGCTTCAATAACCCGATGACCAGCGTGACCTACTTCCAGCAGACCGACGCCGACCACCTGCGTCCCGCTGGCCGTGCGGAGCTGACCATCTCCCGCGTCTTCCCCGCCGAGCCGTCGTTCAACTCGCGGATGTACCGCGAGATCGGCGGCGACTGGAACTGGATCGATCGGTTGGAGTGGGCAGAGGGCGACTGGGCTTCGTACTGCTCCGACCCGTGCGTCAGCACGTTGCGAGCGACCCGGGGCGGCGAGGTCGTCGGGTTCGCCGAACTCCGCATGAGCCCCTGCGACGAGACCACCGGCCCAGTCTTCAACAACTCCGGCGGCGTCGGGGACGACGGCGTCGACGTGGAGATCGTCTACTTCGGCCTGCTCCCCCGATTCGCCGGCCGCGGCCTGGGCGGATGGTTCCTCTCCGAGGTCTGCCGCATCGCCTGGAACGTGCCCGGGTGCCGCCGGGTGTGGCTGCACACCTGCGACGACGACTCCCCCGCCGCCGTCCCCAACTACCTCTCCCGCGGGTTCGTCGAGTACGCCCGCGCGGACACCGGCTGCGCTACCTGCTCCGCCTGATTCAACGGCCGGCGTGCCCCATCGGCCGAACTCGACTCACTGCTCGGGGAGCCGGCTCAGCGCCCGCCCGCTCATTCGGGAGACCAACTTCTCGGACACCGCGCCGAACGCCTGCAGCTCGTCGTCGTCGAATCCTTCGAACAACCACTCGGCGAGTCCGACGCGCGCGGTCACCACCTCATCCACGATCCGGCGTGACTTCTCCGTCAGGTTGACCAGCCGCACCCGCCGGTCGTCCGGCGGCATCGTGCGCTCCACGTGCCCACTGGCCACCAGACCGTCCACCAGCGCGGTCACCTGGCGCGGCGAGCAGTCGAGATAGGTGGCGAGTTCCACCTGCTTGCACTCGCCCTGCAGACCCAGGACGAACAACAGCTCGAGCCGCGGCACCGTCAGGTCGTAGTTCGCCGCCGCGCGCGCGATCGATCCCGACATCTGCTCCGCCAGCATCAGAGCGCGGTCGAGAATCTCACTCGAGGATAGTGCCACGTGTATATAGTTACCACTATTCACGGTTTCATCCCCGCCAGACCCGGCGGGCGACCAGCCCCAGGAGACACCATGGACGTCACCATCCCGGCAGGCTTCGACTTCACCGACCCCGACCTGTTCGAGAAGCGGCTCCCCCACGACGAGTGGCGCAAGCTCCGGCAAACCGAACCGATCCACCGCGTCGACAAGCGCGCGGGCTCCGACGGGTTCGACGACGACCACTACTGGCTGGTCACCAAGCATGCCGACGTCAAGGAGATCTCGCGCCTGACCGGGGAGGTGTTCTCCGCCGGCGAGAACACGATGATCCCGCGATTCGCCGAGGGAACCGACCGATCGATCATCGAGGCCCAGCGGTCGATGCTCGTCAACGAGGACGGCGAGATCCACAAGAAGCACCGGCGCATCATCTCCCGCGGGTTCACCCCCCGGGGCGTGGCCGGCATGCGCGACGAGCTCGCCGACCGGGCACGCAAGATCGTCACCGCCGCCGCCGAGTCGAACGCCGACGACTTCGTCACCGCCATCGCCTCCGAGCTGCCGCTCCAGGCGATCGCCGACCTACTGGGCGTGCCGCAAGAGGACCGCCACAAGATCTTCGAGTGGTCCAACATCATGACCAGCTACGACGCCGGCGGCGACCCTGACGCTCCCGCCATCGCGTCCATGGAGCTCATCGGGTACGCGAACGCCATGGCCGAGGACCGCGCCGCCAACCCGCGCGACGACATCGTGACCAAGCTCGTCCAGGCCGACGTCGACGGCGAACATCTCTCCGCCGAGGAGTTCGGTTGGTTCGTCACCCTCCTGGCCGTGGCCGGCAACGAGACCACCCGCAACGCCACCACCCACGGCATGGTCGCCATGCTCGAGCACCCCGAGCAGTGGGAGCTGTTCAAGCGCGAGCGGCCCGAGACCGCCTACGACGAGATCCTGCGGTGGGCCTCGCCGATCACCCAGTTCCAGCGCACCGCCATGGAGGACACCGAGATCGGAGGCGTGTCGATCGCGAAGGGCGACCGCGTCCTGATCTGCTACGGCTCCGCGAACTTCGACGAGGAGGTCTTCGACGACCCCTTCAGCTTCAACATCCTGCGCGATCCGAACCCCCACGTCACCTTCGGCGGCCAGGGCCCGCACTACTGCCTCGGCGCCAACCTCGCGAAGATGCAACTCGAGCTGATCTTCAACGCCGTCGCCGACTACTTCCCGGATCTGACCGCGCTCGGCGACCCCACGCGGCTCCGGTCGGGGTGGCTCAACGGCCTGACCGAGTGGAAGGTCGACCTGGGCACGTGCCCGGTGGTCCACTGAGCGGCAGGCGGGGTCGGCAGGCTCACACCAGCAGGGTCTGCAGCAGCATGTAGGTCGCGGTGCCCAGCACGATGCTCGCCGCGGCCCGTCGAAACGCCAGGTGCACAGCAAGAGTGAGCCCCAACGCGACGGCCGCCGGCACCCACGAGCCGAGCTCGGTGGTCGTGTCCCGCAGGGTGTAGACCACCAGCACGACCATCACGCCGGCGGGCATCGTGCGGCCCAGATAGCGGACGACGCCGGAATCGCGCAACCGGGTCAGCGCTACGAACGGGGCGGCCCGCAGCGCGAGCGTCACGAGGAACATCACGCCCAGCCCGGCGAGCAGGTAGGCGGTCCCGGGCACCGCGGCGGTCACGTCGCGGCCCGCTCGGTGCGCGCGGCCCAGACGTAGCGCAGCAACAGCACTACGACGAACGCGCACAGGCCCACGATGAGCATCTGACCGGGCGCGACCACCGCCGCGACCAGGCCGCAGACCAGGCCGATCACCGGCGACGGCAGGTCTCCCGAGGACCGCCACGCGTCCACCGCAAGCACGGCGAACAGGGCGGTCAGCGCGAACTGCAGCCCGTCCAGTCCTTCCGGCAGCGCGGATCCCACGAGCGCACCGACGATGCCCGGCACCACCCACAGCGACTGGCAGGTGATCGCGATGGTCAGCGTCCGGGCGCCGGTCATCTCCACGCGCCGCTTGGTGGCGGTGATCGCGTACACCTCGTCGGTGAGGGCGTAGACGGCATAGAGCCGACCGAGCCGAGAGCGAATGGTCTCGATCGGGAAGCTCAGCCCGTAGAAGACGTGCCGAAAGTTCACCAGGAACGCCGCGGCAGCCAGCGAATACAGGGGAGTGACCGCGGTGAGCAGGCCGATCGCGAGGAACTCCATGGAGCCGGCGTAGATGACGATGGAGAACACCGGTGCCCACCACCAGTCGAACCCGGCCTGCGTCATCAGCACCCCGAACGCCAGACCGAGCGGGACGAGTCCCAGCCCGACGGTCGAGCAGTCGGCAAGACCCTTGCGGATCTCTGCGCTGGTGGCGGGGGCGTGCGGCACGCCGGGCAGTCTAGCCAGCCACGATTTGGCATCACCCCCGTCGGAGCCCTTCCGCGCTCGCGCCGGTCGGCGCAGACTCGGGGCATGAGCGCACACCAGCCCGGGACCCAGCCCGCTCCCACCGTGTGGCACTGCTTCAGGTGCTCGGACGCCCGCGCCGTCATCGACTGGTTGGTCGAACCGGGGTCGGAACCACCAAGGACAACGCAGAACAACTCAGAACAACTACACACGAGGCTCTGAACTGCACCGACGCTATAAGCCAACATCCCTGGCAGGCCGAAGTTGTTTGCTAGTTGTTTCAATAACTCCACAACAACTCGGGCTACTCTGTTCCCATGATGAGCCCCCTCCCTCAAGAAGTGGCCCACGCGCTGGACGCGATCAGAGCGGGAGCCACTGGCGATGCGCTCGAATCCTCGACGCTTGACTTCAAAGAAGACCCCGCCCGGGTACCGACCAGACAGCGTGGCAGCGGAAACCCAGACGCCAAGGTGGTCGAGTCCGTTCTCGATGCGGCGATTTGCTTTGCAAACGGCTCCGCCGGAGAAGCCCACATCGTCCTCGGGGTGGCGGACAAACGTGCTGGACTGGAAGCGTTCAGCGGGACGGATCGCGACGCACAGTGGGTCGAGCGGAAAGTATTCGAGAGCACGATCCCACATTTGCGGGTCGAGGCGCGCGACCTCAGCTACCACGAAGTTCGTCTGCTGTTGATCCGGGTCCCCGAAGGTCTGTCTGTCTACACGAGGACGAATGGCGCAGCGCGTCGCCGAGTCGGCACCCAGTGTGTACCAATGACTGAAAACGATCGGCGCGCCCTGCAGTATGCGCGTGCGAATCCGGATCTCACCGCCCGACCCTCCTCGTCGACCCTCGACGATCTCGACTACCTCGCCCTGAAACGGGCAACAGAACTACTGTCCGCAAGACGAGCCGCCACCGGTGATGGCACCGCCGCCCCCGCAGAGCCGCTGGCACTGCTGAGAGAACTGGGCCTACTCACCGACTCCGGAGAAATCACCGAGGCCGCAGTCCTCTTGTTCGGCCGCAGTCGCCCGGGGGCGGTAGTCGCCAGGCACCTGCTTCGTCAGGTTCCAGGCGGCGATCCGACCGTTACTGAAATCTCAGGGCCCGTCGTGCTCGCAACAGAACAACTGCAAACCCTCATTCAACGGCACTCCGACGCTGAAATCGCTCGGGTCGACCTCGGGACCGGCCAGGAGGTCCCTGTCCCGGCTTTTCCATCGACCGCCGTTGACGAGGTGGTGTCTAACGCGTTGGTCCACCGAGACTGGTCAATGTCATCACCCGTCGTCGTCGACCAGGCTCCTCGCCTGCTGAAAGTCTGGTCGCCGGGCGCGCTTCCGTTCGGAGTGGATATTCACCGACTACTCACTGTTCAATCGGTTCCGCGAAATAACAAACTAATGGCGGGAATGCGCCAACTGGGCCTCGCGGAGGAATCCTCTCGTGGCTTCGATCGAATGTGGCGGTCGATGTTGGCCACAGGGCGGGAAGCCCCCGAGGTCGATGCCGACGACTTCCACGTTGAGGTGAGACTCGTCGCATCTAGACCTGACACCAATTTCATAGCCGCTCTTAACCGATTCAGGAGGCAGTTCGGCGACAACATCATCGACGCGGTTTCCACGTTAATCGTGCTGCGACATCTGTCCCGCGCGCCTCTGATGACAGTTCGTCAGGTGCAGCGCGAGACTCAAGGTGGGCCGGCTGAATCACTTCAGGTAATGATTTGGCTCGAGGACGAGGGACTGGTGCAGCCGGTGACGAGCCGTGGCGACGAGTGGGTTTTGACTTCCGCTGCTCTCGCTTGTCTGGGGTCCGCGGTGCCGGCAGGGTTGTCGACGGTATCGGTTCAGGAGTGGGTGGAGGAGCACCTCAGAGCCGGTGACTCCTTGACCAATCGCGACATTGTCGAAGCGACGGGGCTGGACGGGCGGGAAGTAACCCAGCTCCTGCGGTACCTGCGGCAGACAGGCCGCGCACAGATCGACCCGGACGGACCGAGCCGGGGTCCCACGGTGCGATGGCGGGCGGCCGGTACGGGGCCCGCGGGATAGGCAGCGGGAACTGGCCGGAGCAGGTCGAGAACAACTCTGAACAACTTGCGTAAACGCCTATCGGAGTCCTGAACTGGGCTTTCGCTCCGGTCTTGTCGGTCGAGCCTGCGGCAGTTGTGCAGCCTGACCGGCTCACAAACAACTACCCACCAGCCCCTCGTCAGACCCGCACGACGTCTGCGCGCGGCACCAGCTGGATCGCCACCGCGGCGACCACCGCCGCGCCCGCGAACACCGGCCAGTAGCCGACCGCCTCGATCACGGCAGCGACCAGGGGAGTGGACGCCGCGATCGCCACGAACTGCGCGGTGTTCTGCACGCCCAGCGCGCGCCCGCTCCACCGCGGGCCGGCGTATTCGGCGACGGCGGTGAACGCCAGGCCGTTGTCGGACACCGAGAGCACGGTCGCGACCACGCCGAGCGTCACGGCCACCACCCCGGGGGCTCCCAACGCCTCGGCCACAGCGAGGGCTGCCAGGCCGCCGGTGACCGAGATCGCCACAGCGCGAAGGGGTCTCATCCGCGACCCGACGCGGTCAGACACCGCGCCGGCCACGATCCTGGCGACCGCCCCGAGCACCTGACTCGCCGTCACCACCATTCCCGCGGAGACCGCCGACCAGCCGTGCCCCAGCACGAGCCACGCCAGCAGGAACGCCTGCAGCATGCCCTGCGGCAGGACGAGGAGCACCGACGCGCCGTGCACCCGGGCCAGGTAGTCCGAGCCGCGGTACGGCGACCCGTCCGCCGGGGGACGGGTCGCTGACGCCGTGCCGGTCACCGTGGGAACCGCGGCGCTCGGCGCCGACGGGGGAGCAGCCAGGTGGCCAGGCGGGTCGGTGACGACGACGAGGGCCGCGACCGCCGAGACCACGGCCATGACCAGGGGTACCGCGAAGGCCGCGGCCAATCCGTACGACTGCGCGAGGAGCGGCAAGGTCATGGCCGCGACCGCGGATCCGGCAGGCTGCGACATCTGCCGGACTCCCATGGCGAGCCCGCGGCGGTGGGCCGGGAACCAGCTGACGACGAGCCGCCCGCTCGCGGAGTTCCCCGAGGCGGTGAAGGCGCCGGTGACCAGCAACAGGATCGCCAGCAACGTGAACGAGTCGACGAACAGTGCGGCTGCCAGGGCGAGCGCGGCACCGACCGAGCCGGAGACCAGGACCAGCTTCTCGCTCGTCCGGTCGACGAGCCAGCCCCAGGCGATCAGCGCCGTGGCCATGCCCACCAGCGGCATCGCGACCAGCACCCCGGCCCGCGAGAGCGACAGCCCCTCGACGGTCGTGAGGTGGGGGAGCAGGAAGCCCACGCCGACGACGAACGCCGAGCCCGACGCGGCGACGAACGTGGCGACCGCCAGCACCAGCCAGTGCCGCGGGGTCACCGCGGTCGACTCATGCTTCACCGTCTCCACCTGCACGAGCCTAGACTCGATCCCACAAACTAGAAACTGTCTCCCGTATAATGAGACTCATCCGGGGCGCCGGCCGTCAGTTGACGTCCCCGTCCTGCAGGAAGGTGGCGTACAGCGGCAGCGGCATCTCCTGACGCCGCAGTACCGCACCCCACACGTCGACGCGGGCGGGGGCGAGCAGGTCGCTGGGCAGGCTGGGGGCGACGTACCAGTCGCCGCGGTCGAGTTCGTCCTGCAGCTGCCCGGGGGCCCAGCCGGTGTATCCGACGAACACCCGCATCCCTTCGACGTGGTCGCGCAGCAGATCGGGGTCGCTGTCCAGGTCCACCACGTGCGCCCGGCCCTCGATCTGCTGGAGCCCGACGAACCGGTCACCGTCCACGCCGGAGCCGAGCACCACCAGTGCGATCCCGGTGTCGGGTTTGACGGGACCGCCGATGTGGAAGACGGACGGGGGAGCGCAGATCTCGGCCCAGGCGGGCAGGATCGACTCCACCTCGGTCTCGCTCGGGCGGGTGATGACGACGCCCAGGGAGCCCGAGTGGTCGTGCTCGATCATGTAGATGATCGCGCGCTGGAAGTTGGGATCGGGCATGTCGGGCGCCGCGATGAGCAGCGACCCGGCGACGGGATCACGCTTGTCCATCGCGGAGTAGAGGCGGTCGCCGAACAGGCCGCCACCGCCCAGATCGTCCGGTCCCGTGTCCATGTCCCCATGATGCCCCCGTGGCCGACGACCCACACGCGCGTCCCCTCGATCGGGTCCCGCCGCGGTGGTCACCGCTCGTGCGGCGAGCGCTACGGTGATTCGCGTGACCTCACTGTCCGCCGATCCGGTCGGCCCCCCGCGCGGACGACTGGCGGCCGCGCTGCGGGAGTCGGACGGCCTCGGCCGGTTGTCCACGGCGCGCCTGGCCGCCCTGCTCAGTGAGGGGATCCACCAGGCCGCGCTGGGCGGGATCGTGCTGTTCAGCCCCGAGTCCGCGACGACGCCCGCCGCCATCGTCGGCGGGTTCGCCGTCATGCTGCTGCCGTACTCGGTCGTCGGCCCCTTCGCCGCCGCCGCGCTCGACCGCTGGGATCGTCGGGTCGTCGTCGCGGTCGCGGCGCTGGTCAGGACGGTGTCCATCATCGCGACCATCGCGCTGGTCGCCGTCGGCGCCGTGCACACCGGGGCGGGCCTGGCGGCGTTGTTCGCGCTCTCGCTCGTGGCCATCGGTCTCGGCCGCCTCATCAACACCGGAATGACCGCGGCCATGCCCAAGGTGGTGCCCGATCGGATCCTCGCCGCCGCCAACTCGGTTCTGGTCACCGTGGGGTCGATCATCACGGCCGTCGGCGCGGTCGCGGCGTTCGCCGTCCTGGCCGTCCTCGGCGCCGGGGACGCCGCGGTGTCGTGGACCCTCGTGCCGTCCGTGGTCGCCGCGCTGGTGGGGGTGTGGGCGATCCTGGCCCTGCCGCGCCGGCACCTGGGACCCGACGACGACGAGCTCAGCGCTGATCCCGGCCGGGGCGTGGCACTAGATGCGCTGTCCCTGTTCGCCGGTGGACTGGCCGAGGGCGTCCGGGCCGCCCGGTCCACGGCCCTCGTGTGGGTGTCGCTGACCGGCGTGACGCTCGGCCGGGCGGCGTTCGGGATCACCACGATGCTGGCGATCCTGCTGCTGCGCGACGCCGAGTCCGGCGGCGTGGGCGGCCCTGTCGTGGCCGGGATGGGTGGGTTCGGACTGATGTCGGCGGCGGTGGCCGCAGGCATGGGTCTGGCCGCCGTCGTCACCCCCTGGGCCATCGCCCGTCGGCGGCGGATCGTCGTCGTGGCATCGGGCGCGGTGCTCTCGGGGGTCGCCCAGCTCGCGGTCGGCCCGATCCTCGAGCCGACGGCGCTGGTCGTGGGCGCGGTGGCGATCGGTCTGGGTGCCCAGGTGGTCAAGCTCGTCGCGGACAACGCCATGCAGACCGACGTCCCCGACGCCCGCCGCGGCGGGGTCTTCGCACTGCAGGACGCGCTGTTCAACTCGGCGTTCGTCGTGGGGATGGTCGCGGTCCTGCCGTTGGTGCCCGCCGACGGACGGTCGGTGTCGTTGATGCTGGTCCCGGCCGCGCTGTACGCCGCCGCCGCGGTGATCGCGGCATTCGTGGCCACGCGCACGAGGTCAGGAGCCGAGCCCGAGCGAACCCGCGGCGATCGAACCGCCACCGACCGAACCACCACCGACCGAGCCACCACCGACTGACCCTCCGCCCACAGAACCACCGCCCACAGAGCCCGCGGCGACCGAACCGCCACCCACCGAGCCTGCACCCACCGAGCCGCCACCGACCGAACCTGCGCCGACCGAACCCGCCCCGACCGAACCCGCGCCCATCGACCCGGCGGCAGCGGAACCCGCCGCAGCCGAGCCC
>NZ_JAALDT010000101.1:0-8377 GCF_014144995.1 Dietzia sp. DQ11-71
CCCCGCGGGGTCTGCTCAGCGGCAGGCCTGCCGCGGTCGAGGTGGGCGGTCGCCGTTGCGCGCTGCTCGGCTGGTCACGGCCGTGGCCGATCGACGAGGCCTGGTGGGAGCCGACGCCCGACGGCGAGCCTCGCCGCCCTCGGGCCCGCATACAGGTCGTCCCCGAGCGTGCGGCGGCATTGCTGCTCTGCGGCGTGCTCGGGGACGAACAGGGGAACTGGATCGTGGAAGGAGTCTACGAATGAGCCGTTCGCGGATGAGACGCCCCCGGCGCGGCTCAGCGCTCGATGTCGACCACCAGGCGGGTCGGGTTCTGCAGCAGGAAGGCGGAGAATGCCCGGTCCGAGCCCTCGAGGCCGATCACGGACTGCGCCTGCCCCTCGAACTGTCCCGTGAACGCCACGCCCGCCACCCCGGTCGCGTCGTCGCCGGCCACGGTGCCCACGGGGACCTCCTCCATGCCGGTCTGGGTGGGCAGGACCTGGCCGCCGATCGTCACCTGCAGGAAGGAGTCGCCCGGCACTTCCACCGGAAAGCCGCTGCCCTGCTGGGCCGGGCTGTCCACATAGTCCACGGAATAGCTCGGGGTCCCGCGGCCGTCGAGTTCGAAGACCACACGGTCCTTGCCCTGGAAATTGCCCATGCGGATCTCGGATACCACCAGTTCTGCGCGTCCGGCGGCAGCGTCCGCCTCCTCGCGCTTGGGGGCGGAGTCCGTCGGGCCGGCGGTGGGGTCGGCGGCCTCGGTCTCCTCCGGCGCCAGAGCCTGCGCCAAGGCGGCCGGGGAGGATCCCGCAGTGGTCGTCTGGCTGGTGGCGGGGGCGTCGGTCGAGGTGTCGGCCCCGCAGCCCGCCATGGCCAGGGACGCGGCGGCGGTCAGGGCGGCGGCCGCTGCGAGGCGGCGATGTCGGGTATGCATGCCCCCAGCTTAAGTCCCTCTCATCACTTTTGTCCCACGAGGTGGCTACAGTTACACCACGTCGCGCGGTGGGGCACCATGGGGGCGTGTCAGTCATCGATCCCACCCCACTCACTGCCTGGTGTTCCCTCCAGTCGGCCGATGAGCCGCCCGCCGGTACCGCGGCCCACGAGGAATCGTGGGTCCTGTTGGAGGTTCCCGCGCGCTGGGGACGCGATATCTTCGACGGCGAAGCCCTGGGCGAGGAGCTGTCCGAGCGACTCAAGGAACATGTCTCGGCCTGCGGATCCCGGATGCTCTTCATCCGGCGCCCGGGCCGCGAGGGTCAACGCATCGACCGTCACCGTTTCTACCTGTGCGACACCAGGCCCGGCCGGCGGAGCATCCGGGTCGGCCGTGTCGACCGTCCCGCGGACATGCTCGACCTGGACCTCTCGCCCGGTGGGCACGTCGCGGGTACCCGCGAGATCTCGGCCCCGGTGCCGCTGGTGTGCACCCACGCCAAGCGTGACCAGTGCTGTGCGGTCCGGGGGCGTCCGGTCGTGGCCGAACTGGATGAGCTGGTCGGAGCCCGCCTGTCCGCGCTCGATCCGGACGCCGCGGTGTGGGAGTGCTCCCACACCGGCGGGCACCGCTTCGCCCCGGTCCTGCTGCTCCCCGGCACCGGCTACACCTACGGACCCGCGGAGGCGGATCTCGCGGCCCGCATCGTCGAGGCCGAACTGGACGGTCGGGTCGTCACCGAGCACCTGCGGGGTCGCAGCACGTGGGCGCCGGCCGGGCAGGTGGCAGAGGTCGCCGTCCGGGAGTCCGGCGTGGAGGCGGGGATCGACGATCTCATCGTCGACGTCGACCCGGATGACCCGCTCGTGGTCGTCGTCCGGCACACCGACGGACGCGCCTGGCGGGTCGAGGCAGGGAAGCGACCGCTCCCGCCACGCCAGCAGAGTTGCCGCAAGCCCGCCGGCGAGGCCTCGGCGTGGGTCGTGGAGTCCCTCACCCTGCTCTGAATCGACCCACCGACACCGGGCGGGTGAGCACCGGTGAACTGGTACCACGGACCCAGGACGTGGTCGGAACTCGAACGGGTGCTCTCCGGACGACCGGGCCCGCGAGGGGCCGAGAACCCGCACCCCGGCGACGGCAGCGACGCCCCCGCCTGGTCACGCAAGCGTGGCGGGTACACGGCCCCTCCGCGGGCCCGCGCCCGGGGGCGAGTGCCGTACGCGGAGCTGCACGCCCACACCGCGTTCAGCTTCCTCGACGGGGCCTCCTCTCCCGAGGCCATGGCCGAGGCGGCGGCGGAACTGGGGCTCACGGCGCTCGCGATCACCGACCACGACGGGTTGTACGGGGTCGTGCGCTTCGCCGAGGCCGCCTCCGAGCTGGGACTGGCCACGGTGTTCGGGGCGGAACTCTCGCTACCGGGCGGCGAGCACCTGCTGGTCCTGGCCAGGGGTGAGGAGGGCTACCGGCGGTTGTCGCGCTCGATCGCCCACGCCCACCTGCGGGGTGGGGCAAAGGGCGAACCGCGGTACGAGATGACCGAGCTCGCGGAGGCGGCCGGCGGTCACTGGTATGTGCTCACCGGCTGTCGTCGAGGCCGGGTCCGTCGGTCCCTGGAGCGCGGCGGGACGGGGGCGTCCGACTTCGACATCCCCGCTGCCGGTGCGGCCCTGGACCAGCTCGTCGAGCTGTTCGGTCAGGACAGGGTGGTCGTGGAGCTGACCTGTCACGGGGTTCCCGAGGACACGGAACGATGCGACGCGTTGGCGGGTCTCGCCGCGCAGGCGGGCCTGCCCGTCGTGGCGACCACCGCTGCCCACTGCGCCGGGCCGGAGGACGCGCGACTGGCCTCGGTCATGGCGGCGCTCGGTGCGCGCGACGCACTGGAGACCCACGCAGCGCACCTGCCCGCCGCGGGCGGGGCGCACCTGCGCTCGGGCGAGGAGATGACGGAGTTGTTCGACCGCTGGCCCGATGCCGTGGCCGGGGCGGACAGGCTGGGCCGGGAGTGCGCGTTCGACCTCCGGCTCATCGCCCCGCAGCTACCTCCGTTCGACGTCCCCGAGGGTTACACCGAGGACACGATGCTCGCCGAGCTCGCCTACGCCGGCGCCGCCCGTCGCTACGGGACACGCGAAGAGGCCCCGGAGGCGTATGCGCAGATCGACCGCGAACTACAGGTGATCGCCGAACTGGGCTTTCCCGGGTACTTCCTCGTCGTCCACGACATCGTCGAGTTCTGCCACCGCGAGGGCATCCTCTGCCAGGGCCGCGGCTCGGCCGCCAACTCGGCGGTCTGCTACTCGCTGGGGATCACCAACGTCGACCCGGTGCGCGCCCAGCTGCTGTTCGAGCGGTTCCTGGCGCCGGAGCGCGACGGCCCGCCGGACATCGACGTGGACATCGAGTCGGGCCGTCGGGAGGAGGCCATCCAGTACGTCTACTCCCGTTACGGCCGGAACCACGCCGCCCAGGTCGCCAACGTCATCACCTACCGCGGACGATCGGCCGTGCGGGACGTGGCCCGGGCCCTGGGCTACTCCCCGGGGCAACAGGACGCGTGGTCGAAGAGCGTCGACCGGTGGTCGGGGTTGAAGAACCACGAGAGGGAGGCCACCGAGCACACCGTCCCGCCCGATGTGCTCGCGCTGGCACGGCGGCTCGTCGGACTGCCCCGCCACCTGGGGATCCACTCGGGCGGCATGGTGATCTGCGACCGCCCGGTGGCGGACGTGGTACCCGTCGAGTGGGCACGCATGCCGGGACGGACGGTCCTGCAGTGGGACAAGGACGACTGCGCGGCGGTCGGGCTGGTCAAGTTCGACATGCTGGGCCTGGGCATGCTCACCGCACTGCATCACGCCATCGACCTCGCGGCGGAACACAAGGATCTCGACGTGGACCTGGCCCGGTTGGACCTCGCGGATCCGCAGGTCTACGAGATGCTGTGCCGGGGCGACTCGGTGGGTGTGTTCCAGGTGGAGTCCCGCGCACAGATGGCCACCCTGCCCCGGCTCCGACCGCGGACGTTCTACGACCTGGTGGTCGAGGTGGCGCTCATCCGTCCCGGCCCCATCCAGGGCGGGTCCGTGCACCCCTACATCCGTCGCCGCAACGGCCGGGAGAAGGTGGTGTTCGACCACCCCGCGCTGGAGGAGGTGCTGGGACGCACGCTGGGGATCCCGCTGTTCCAGGAGCAGCTCATGCAGATCGCCACCGTCATCGCGGGCTTCACCGGAGCGGAAGCCGACCAGTTGCGCCGCGCGATGGGGTCCAAGCGGTCACCCGAACGGATGGCCCGACTGAAGGAACGGTTCTTCGACGGGATGCGCGACCTGCACGGGATCGGTACCAGCCCGCCTGGGACCCCGGTCACCGGGCCGGAGGTGGGGGAGCGGATCTGGGAGAAGATGTGCGCCTTCGCCAACTACGGCTTCCCCGAGAGCCACTCCCAGTCCTTCGCCGCCATCGTCTACTACTCCGCATGGTTCAAGTGCCACCACCCGGCGATCTTCTGCGCGGCGCTGCTGCGCAGCCAGCCCATGGGCTTCTACTCGCCGCAGTCGCTCGTCGCCGACGCCCGCCGGCACGGTGTCACCGTGCACCGACCGTGCGTCAACCGCTCACTCGGTGGGGCCACCTGCGAGAACGATGGTGCCGAGGTGCGCCTCGGACTGGAGTCGGTCCGGGCGATCGGTGAGGACCTGGCCACCGCGATCGCCGATGAACGCGACACCCACGGCCCGTACACCTCCGCCGCCGACCTCGCCGGCCGCACCGGCCTGTCCGTCCGGCAGATGGAGGCACTCGCCACCGCCGGGGCGCTCGACTCGCTCGGCACCGGGGGCCGTCGGTCCGCCCTGTGGTCGGCGGCCACCGCGGCCCGCGAGAAGCCCGGCATGCTGCCCGGGCTCAGCCAGGTCGACGCCCCGGCCCTGCCCGGCATGAGCGTCCTCGAACTCACCTCCGCCGACCTGTCGGCCACCGGGATCAGCCCCGAGGAATACCCGACCGTCCACGCCCGGCCGTGGCTCGACTCCCGCGGCGTATACACCACCGCCGGGCTCGCCCACGTCCCCGACGGCAGCCGCGTCGAGGTCGCCGGAGCCGTCACCCACCGTCAGCGTCCCGCCACCGCGGAGGGCGTGACCTTCCTCAGCCTCGAGGACGAGACGGGCATGACCAACGTCGTGTGCTCGGTGGGACTGTGGGCGCGATACCGGCCGATCGTCTCCGCGTCCCCGGCGCTCATCGTCCGCGGCACCGTGGAGAACCGCTCCGGCGCGGTCAGCGTGGTGGCGGACAAGATCGAACGCCTGCACCTGGGTATGGCCATCGGTCGCAGTCGGGACTTCCGGTGAGCCGCCCCCGGTCAGGCGGCCCGCGCCCTCGCGATCGCCCGCACACTGGCGACCGCGCACAGCGACCAGATGACGATCAGCACCATCACCGTGAACACACTCGCCGCATCCCAATCCAGGTAGAACGACCCCAGGGCGCACGTCGACAGCGGGTACGCCATCGCCCACCACCCCGGATTGAACGGCATGCGCGCCAGGAAGCCCCTGATCGTGGAGAACACCGCGTAAGCGCCCAGCCCGGCCCCCGCCACCAGCACCGAGGCGGCATAGACCCGGGCGACACCCCCCAGGGTCGCGCCGAACAGCACCTGCGCGGCGGCCGCGGACTGACCCACGATCCCCAACGGGATCCACGTCGTGGTCGCCAACTCCACCGGGACGGGAGTCCGAAACCAGGCGTGGTGATACGTCCTGGCGATCACCGCGCCGCCCAGCACCAGGGCCAACACGAAGCACACCGAGCACGCGCCCACCAGAACCGACCGGACAGCCTCCGAATCGACGTGCCTGGACATCAGGCCCCCCGCACCCGCGGACACCATCGGCGGCACCACCGGCAACGCCCACGTCGGCAACGGATGGTCGGGACGGGCGGTGACCAGCCACACGGTGAACCTCAGCGCGGTGGCCAACCCCAGCACGGTCCCCGCAGCCCACAACGCCGCGTCCACCCCGAACGCGATGGTCGACAGCGCCGGCGCGCGGGCATCGACCACCACGAAGGACGCGGAGCCCACCGCGAGCAACCCCATCGAGACCATGCCCCACAGCGGCAGCATCGCCGCATCCCGGACCGAGGACGTCCACATGTCCGGGGCGCGCGCCACCGATCGCGCGAACCCCGCGCCGAGCCCCAGCAACAGAACCCAGCCCAGGATCACCATGACCACCGCGGCCGGCGCGAAACCCGGAACCCGCACCGCGTGGATCTGCAGGAGCGTCGCCAGACCACCGGTGCCCATCACGGCACCGAACCAGGCGGGGCCGGGCCCCGGGACGGACGGGGCCGCGGGCGCTGATCGCGGTCCCCGGCTCGTGGTCACCAGGACACTATGCCCGCACCTCGTCGTTGCCCGAAAATCCGGGGGGGACAACGACATCCGCCGCTCCGTCGCGCCCCGGCGAGCGACTGCCCGGATCCCCGACGCCCACGGGCACGACACCGTACGTTCGATCCCATGAGCGCCCCGACCGCCTCCCGTGGCCCCGATCCCGCCGCCCCGCTGGATGAACTGCGAGCCCGACTCGACACCGCGCGGATACTCACCGACCCGGACCTTCTGGAGGGCTACCGCCAGGACTGGGCCAAGGCCCCCGACCCGGGCCTGCCCCTGGCGGTGGTCCGGGCCCGCACCACCGAGGACGTGCAGGAGGTCCTGCGCTGGGCGAGCGCGCACGGCGTCCCCGTGGTCCCGCGGGGTGCAGGATCCGGCCTGTCCGGCGGCGCGACGGCGGTCGACGGCGGGATCGTGCTGTCCACCGAACTCATGCGCGACATCGACGTCGACCCCGTCACCCGGACGGCCACCGTCCAACCGGGGCTTTACAACGCCGAGGTCAAACGGGCCGTCGCCGCGCACGGTCTCTGGTACCCGCCGGACCCGTCGTCCTATGAGATCTGCTCGATCGGCGGCAACATCGCCACCAACGCCGGCGGACTGTGCTGCGTGAAGTACGGGGTGACCACCGACTACGTCCTGGGGATGACGGTCGTGCTCGCCGACGGTACGGCGGTGCGCCTGGGCGGGCCGCGCCTCAAGGACACCGCCGGGCTGAGCCTGACCAAACTGTTCGTCGGCAGCGAGGGGACGCTGGGGATCGTCACCGAGATCATCCTCCGGCTGATCCCGGAGCAGCCGCCGCGCTCGACGGTGGTGGGGATCTTCCCCGACGTGGTCGCCTGTAGTGAGGCCGTGCTGGCCATCACCCGGCGGATCCGCCCGGCGATGCTGGAGTTCATGGACACCGTCTCCATCCGGGCCGTCGAGGCGGACCTACGGATGGGCCTGGACACCACGGCGGGGGCGATGCTCCTGGCCCAGTCCGATCTCACCGGTCCCGACCGCGCGGCCGAGACCGGGTTCATGGCCGAGGCGTTCCGCACCCACGGCGCCACCGACGTGTTCGCCACCGACGACCCCGACGAGGGTGAGCAGTTCACCATGGCCCGCCGGGCCGCGTTCACCAGCCTCGGCAAGACCGGCACCCTGCTGCTCGAGGACGTGGGCGTGCCCCTGCCCTCGCTGCCCGATCTGGTCGCCGGGATCGAGGAGATCTCCGCCCGCCGTGACATCCCGATCGCGCTGGTCGCGCACGCCGGGGACGGCAACACCCACCCCATCATCGTCCTGGAGGACGACGACCCGGACCGGGCCGAACGCGCCCGGTTCGCGTTCGGTGAGGTGATGGACCTCGCGATCGGGATGGGCGGGACGATCACCGGCGAGCACGGGGTCGGTCGGCTCAAGGCCCCGTGGCTGCCCGCCCAGCTAGGGGAGGACGTCATGGAGCTGAGCCGGCGCATCAAGTCCGCTCTCGACCCGCAGGGCATCCTCAACCCCGGGACGATGCTGTAGCGGCCGGGCGGGTCGGGCGGCCGGGCGGGTCGGGCGACTGCAGCCGCGGGGCCGCCCCAGCTGCGGGCGACGCGAGCCGCGGGAATCAGGTCCGATCCCGGGGAAATCCCCGATGTGCGGCCGTCACCGGTCGGCGAGTATCGGGTTCATGGCGACCGACCGACTCAGCCTCCTGCTCTACCGGGCGTTACTCCTGTCGACCGCGGCGGTGGCCCTGGGGCTGGGAGTCGCCGCCGGGCTCGAGGCACCCACCATCACCCCGGAGTACCAACTCACCGCCCATTGGCGGGCCTACGGCCTGCTCGTCTTCGCCGCCCTCACCGGCTACCTGGGTGCCACCCCGCCCGGGGCCGCCGTGCTGTGGGTGGTCGTGGTCTTCCACAAGGCGTCCATGACCATGACCGCCGTGCTCCTGCTGCGCCACGAGGTGGCCGGGGCACCGGCCGCCGCCGCGGTCGACGGGGCGATCGTCCTGGCCACCCTCGTCGCACTCGGCCTGCGGTGGCCGGCCGCGC
>NZ_JAALDT010000102.1:0-2394 GCF_014144995.1 Dietzia sp. DQ11-71
CTGGATCACCGGGTTCGACCCCTCCGGATCCCCGGCCATCGCCGTGAGGAAGTCGGCGGCGTACTGCAGCATCTCGTCGTCGCGCGCCTTCTCGCCGCCGGCACCCGCACGCGCGCCTGCGGCCTTGGGCAGCGGGAGCAGCACGGTCTTCTGCGTGGCCCGGTACTGCGCGGCCGGGTACATGCGCTTGAGCCGCATCTGCTGCGAGTCCAGCAGGTCGAGCGGGCCGACGCGCAGGCGCGATCCGGCCAGGACGATCTCGCGGACCCGGTACTTCTGCGCGACCAGCCGCAGCCGCGAGACGGACACCACGCGGCGGGCCTCGGCGGGTAGCGGCCCGTAGCGGTCGAGCAGCTCCTCGACCACGGCGTCGATGTCGGCGGCCTCCCGCGCCTGCGACAGCTTGCGGTACGCCTCGAGCCGGAGCCGGTCGCCGTCGACGTACTCCACGGGGATGTAGGCGTCGACGGGCAGCTCGATGCGGATCTCGCCGACCTCCTCCTCGACCTCCACCTTCTCCCCGTCGGCGATCGCGCGGTACGCCTCCACCGCCTCGCCCACGAGACGGATGTAGAGGTCGAACCCGACGCCCGCGATGTGCCCCGACTGCTCCGCGCCCAGCACGTTGCCGGCGCCACGCAGCTCGAGGTCCTTCATCGCCACGGCCATGCCGGCCCCGAGGTCGTTGTTCTGCGCGATCGTCGCGAGCCGGTCGTACGCGGTCTCGGTGAGCGGCTTCTCCGGGTCGTAGAGGAAGTAGGCGTACCCGCGCTCCCGTGACCGGCCCACGCGGCCACGCAGCTGGTGCATCTGCGACAGTCCCAGCTGGTCGGAGCGGTCCACGATGAGGGTGTTGGCGTTGGAGATGTCCAGGCCGGTCTCGACGATGGTCGTACACACCAGCACGTCGTACTCGCGGTTCCAGAACCCGCCGACGGTCTGCTCGAGCTGCTCCTCCCCCATCTGCCCGTGCGCCACCACGACGCGCGCCTCGGGCACCAGGTCGCGGATCTTCGCGGCGGTGGAGTCGATGGTCCGCACGCGGTTGTGGACGTAGAAGATCTGCCCCTCGCGCAGCAGCTCGCGCCGGATGGCGGCGGCGACGTGCTTGTCCGAGTGCGCGCCCACGTACGTCAGGACCGGCAGGCGCTCCTCGGGCGGGGTGAGGATCTGGCTCATCTCGCGGATGCCGGCCAGCGACATCTCGAGCGTGCGCGGGATCGGGGTGGCGGACATGGTGAGCACGTCGACGTGGGTGCGCAGGGACGTGATGTGCTCCTTGTGCTCGACGCCGAAGCGCTGCTCCTCGTCCACGATCACCAGGCCGAGGTTCTTCCACCGCACGCCGGTGGCGAGCAGCCGGTGTGTGCCGATCACCACGTCGACTGTCCCGTCCGCCAACCCGGCGAGGATCTTCTTGGCCTCGGCGTCGGAGGTGAACCGGCTCAGTCCACGGATCGTCACGGGGAAGCCGGTCATGCGCTCGGCGAACGTGGCCAGGTGCTGCTGCGCGAGCAGCGTCGTGGGCACCAGCACCGCGACCTGGGTGCCGTCCTGCACGGCCTTGAACGCGGCGCGCACGGCGACCTCGGTCTTGCCGTAGCCGACGTCGCCCACCACCACGCGGTCCATGGGGGCGGTCTTCTCCATGTCGTGCTTGACGTCCTCGATCGCCGTGAGCTGGTCGACGGTCTCGGTGAACGGGAACGCGTCCTCCATCTCGCGCTGCCACGGGGTGTCGGGGCCGAACGCGCGCCCGGGCGCGGACTGCCGCTTGGCGTACAGTTGCACCAGCTCGGTCGCGATCTCGCGGACCGCCTTGCGGGCCTTGCGCTTGGTGTTCTGCCAGTCGGCGCCGCCCATCTTGGACAGCGTCGGGGCCTCGCCGCCGACGTAGCGGCTGAGCTGCCCGAGCGACTCCATCGGCACGTAGAGGCGGTCACCGGCCGCGCCGCGCTTGCCGGGCGCGTACTCGATGACCAGGTATTCGCGCCGTGAGGAGCCGTCGCCGCCGCGCACCTGCCGCTCGACCATCTCCACGAACTTGCCGATGCCGTGCTGGTCGTGCACCACCCAGTCGCCGGCCTTCAGGGCCAGCGGGTCGACCTGGTTGCGGCGCTTGGAGTGGCGGGCCTTGGGGCGGGTGGTGGAGCCGAGGCGGTTGCCGGTGAGGTCCGTCTCGGAGACGACGACGAGGTCGTCCGCCACCCCGGCGGCGCCCTCGGTGAGCGAGAACCCGCCGTGCAGAACCGCCTCGTAGACCGACACGAGCCCGGAGGCCGGTGCGGATCCCGCCGTCGCGGCCGTGGCGGGGACCTCGGCCTCGGACAGGCGTTCCAGGATGCGGGCGACGGTGCCGTGGCCGGGCACGACCATCGCGGCCCGGCCGCCGCC
>NZ_JAALDT010000103.1:0-1054 GCF_014144995.1 Dietzia sp. DQ11-71
GCTTGATGCGCCGCCGCTCACGCTCGGACAGCCCGCCCCAGATGCCGAAGCGCTCGTCATTGGCCAGCGCGTACTCGAGGCACTCGGCCTTGACCTCGCAGCCGGTGCAGATCTTCTTGGCCTCGCGGGTCGACCCGCCCTTCTCCGGGAAGAACGCCTCGGGATCGGTCTGCGCGCACAGAGCCCGTTCCTGCCAGCTCTCCTGCTCGTCCTCGACGAACAGGCCGGAGACACCGAGGTCGACCAGGGCCAGCTCGGGTCCCGCGACGGTGCGTGACTGTCGATCCACGGTCATCCCTTCGTGTTGCATGTTTGTGCGCGATGGTCCGCGTCTGAGTGCCCGTCGCCGACACGGCCGAGGGAGCCCTGCCGGATCGCGGATTGTCTGATGTCTGTGCGATGTTTACCGTCACCCACCAGGGAATGACACACCTGTGATTACACACATGCAAGCCGCGTAGGTCAAGCGAAATCGGGGATACCTACCATTTTCCCCACCCGCCGCGGCCGGTGACACGCCGCCCCGATTGTGGCGTGGGACACGTCCCCGGCGCGCCCGCCACCCTCCCGGACCGGGCCTGTCCGGCCCACCGGCGCGGCGTCGCACGCACCGTCACTACTCTCGTCCGTGTGAAGATCTGTGTTCTGGCCGGCGGCGTCGGTGGCGCCCGTTTCCTGCTCGGCGCCCGCCGACTACTCGGACTGGACGCCGAGTCCGCCCGAGCGGGTTCGCCGCATCGTATCGACGCGGTGGTCAACGTCGGCGACGACGCCTGGATGCACGGGGTCCGCATCTGCCCCGACCTCGACACCTGCATGTACACCCTCGGCGGCGGCATCGACCCCGAGCGCGGCTGGGGCCACGCCGGGGAGACGTGGAACTGCCGGGACGAACTCGCGGCATACGGCGTGCAGCCCGACTGGTTCGGGCTGGGCGACAAGGATCTGGCCACCCACCTGGTGCGCACGCAGATGCTCGACGCCGGCTACCGGCTCACCCACGTCACCGAGGCGCTGTCGACCCGCTGGTCCCCCGGCGTACGCCTGCTGCCCG
>NZ_JAALDT010000104.1:0-11499 GCF_014144995.1 Dietzia sp. DQ11-71
CGCAGCAGGTCGACGCGGCCTTCCCGCTGCCGGATGACGGCCCGGTCCCGGCCGCCTGAGCCCCGCGCGCCCACCGACGGCACCCACCCCCGAAAGGGCTCGACATGCGGGGCCGATCCGGGGCCTGGCTAGGGTTGCGCCGGTGAGCAGCGAGGGGCCGAGCCGGCGGGTGAGCAACAGCGAGAAGTCGGTGGCCGGCGGGATGGTCGCCGGCATCGCCGCGTACACCCTCTGGGGGTTCTTCCCCGCGTTCTTCCCGCTGCTCGAGCCCGCCGGCGCCGTCGAGATCGTCGGCCACCGGATCGTGTGGTCGCTCGTCGTCATGGCCGTCGTGCTCACCGTGCTGCGGCGCTGGCGCGACCTGTGGGCCATCGACCGCGTCTCGTGGGCCCGGGTCGGCGGGGCCGCCGTCTTCATCACCGCCAATTGGGGCGTGTACGTGTATGCGGTCAACTCCGAACGCGTCACCGAGGCCGCCCTCGGGTACACGATCAACCCGCTGGTCAGTGTCCTGCTGGGCGTCCTGTTGTTCCGCGAACGACTCAATCGCCCACAGTGGCTCGCGGTGGCCCTCGCCGTCGTCGCCGTCGGGGTCCTCACCGCCGGATACGGCCACTTCCCGTACCTCTCGGTGATCCTCGCGATGAGCTTCGGCATGTACGGCGTGCTCAAGAAGAAGCTGCGCGTTGACCCGGTGATCGGGATGACGGGCGAGGTGCTGGTGATCGCCCCGTTCGCGCTGGCCCTGCTGCTGTGGCTGGGTGCGACCGGCGCGGGCACGTTCACCACCGACGGCGCCGGGCATTCGGTGTTGCTGGCCACCGCCGGGCTCGTCACCGTGGTGCCGCTGCTGCTGTTCGCCGTGGCCGCGCAGCGCATCCCGCTGGCGACCGTGGGCATGCTGCAGTACATCGTCCCGGTGCTGCAGATGGCCTGGGGACTGCTCGTCGTGGGCGAGCGGCTCGACGCCGTGCAGTGGGTCGGGTTCGCGCTCATCTGGGTCGCGGTGATCGCATTCACGCTGGCCGGCAGGCAGCCACGCTCGGCCCGCGCTGGGGTTTCGGGGACTGTCGGGGATCCGACCTACACTGGGCCGGACGAGTCGTAGGAGGAATGCTGCGTGGGCGGATCCCAGTTCGTGCATCTGCACAATCACACCGAGTTCTCGATGCTCGACGGGATGGCGCAGATCGACCCGCTGTTCGCGGAGGCCTCCCGGCTCGGCATGCCGGCGGTCGGGATGACCGACCACGGCAATATGTACGGCTCGTCGGACTTCTACAAGCAGGCCGTCAAGACCGGCATCAAGCCGATCATCGGGATCGAGGCGTACGTCGCCCCCGAGTCGCGGTTCAACAAGAAGCGCGTGCTGTGGGGCGAGAAGAACCAGAAGAGCGACGACGTCGCGGGCTCCGGCGCGTACACCCACATGACGATGGTGGCCGAGAACGCCACCGGCCTGCGCAACCTCTTCCGCCTGTCCTCGCTGGCCTCCTACGAGGGGCAGCTGGGCAAGTGGGCGCGCATGGACGCCGAGATCCTCGCCGAGCACTCCGAGGGGATCATCGCCACCTCCGGCTGCCCCTCCGGTGAGATCCAGACGCGGCTGCGCCTGGGCCACAGGAAGGAGGCCTACGAGGCCGCGGAGAAGTGGCAGTCGATCTTCGGCAAGGACAATTTTTTCCTCGAGTTGATGGACCACGGGATCGACATCGAGCGCAGGGTCCGCGAGGACCTCCTCACGCTCGGCAAGGACCTGGGGATGCCGCCGTTGGTGACCAACGACTGCCACTACGTCACCCGCGAGCAGGCCCACTACCACGAGGCCATGCTCTGCGTGCAGACCGGAAAGACCCTCGCCGACGAGAACCGCTTCAAGTTCGACGGTGACGGCTACTTCCTCAAGTCCGCCGACGAGATGCGCGCCCAGTGGGACACCGAAGTCCCCGGCGGCTGCGACAACACCCTGTGGATCGCCGAGCGCGTCCAGCCGTACGACGACATCTGGGCCCCCAAGGACCGGATGCCCAAGTTCCCCGTCCCCGACGGCGAGACCGAGGACACCTGGCTGGCCAGGGAGGTCCAGAAGGGTCTGGAGTGGCGGTTCCCGGACGGCGTCCCGCAGGAGTACCTCGACCGCGCCGCGTTCGAGCTCGAGGTCATCAAGGGCAAGGGCTACCCCGGCTACTTCCTCGTGGTCGGTGACCTCATCGAGCACGCCCGCTCCATCGGCATCAAGGTCGGACCCGGCCGAGGCTCGGCCGCCGGCGCCCTGGTCGCGTACGCGCTGAAGATCACCAACATCGACCCGATCGAGCACGGGCTGCTGTTCGAGAGGTTCCTCAACCCCGAGCGTCCGTCGGCGCCGGATATCGATATCGACTTCGACGACCGCCGTCGCGGCGAGATGATCCGCTACGCCTCCGACAAGTGGGGCGCCGACAAGATCGCCCAGGTCATCACGTTCGGCACCATCAAGACCAAGGCCGCCATCAAGGACGCCGCGCGCGTGAACTTCGGCCAGCCCGGCTACGCGATCGCCGACCGGATCACCAAGGCACTGCCGCCGCCGATCATGGCCAAGGACATCCCGCTGTCCGGGATCACCGACTCCAAGCACGAGCGCTTCGGTGAGGCCGCCGAGGTCCGTCAGCTCATCGAGACGGACCCCGACGTCAAGCGGATCTACGACACGGCCCGCGGGCTCGAGGGCATGGTCCGCCAGGCCGGCGTGCACGCCTGCGCGGTGATCATGTCCTCCGAGCCGCTGCTCGACGTGATCCCCATGTGGAAGCGCGCGCAGGACGGCGCCATCATCACCGGCTGGGACTACCCGTCGTGTGAGGACATCGGCCTGCTCAAGATGGACTTCCTGGGCCTGCGCAACCTCACGGTG
This sequence comes from Dietzia sp. DQ11-71, assembly GCF_014144995.1. Classification (NCBI taxonomy): domain Bacteria; kingdom Bacillati; phylum Actinomycetota; class Actinomycetes; order Mycobacteriales; family Dietziaceae; genus Dietzia; species Dietzia sp. DQ11-71. The sequence continues at coordinate 2,897 of NZ_JAALDT010000104.1, forward strand.
ATCGGCGACTGCCTGGAGAACATCAAGCTCAACCGGGGCGAGGAGATCGACCTCGACGTCCTGAGCACGGACGACCCCGCGACCTACGAGCTGCTCGCCCGCGGTGACACGCTGGGCGTGTTCCAGCTCGACTCCGGCGGCATGCGCGAGCTGCTCAAGCGGATGAAGCCCACCGGCTTCAACGACATCGTGGCCGCCCTCGCCCTGTACCGCCCCGGGCCGATGGGCATGGGGACGCACTGGAACTACGCCGACCGAAAGAACGGCAAGCAGGAACTGGTGCCCATCCACCCCGAGCTCGAGGAACCGCTCCGGGAGATCCTCGGCGAGACCCACGGCCTGATCGTGTACCAGGAGCAGATCATGGCCATCTCCCGCGAACTCGCGGGATACACGGCCGGTGAGGCCGACGGCTTCCGTAAGGCCATGGGCAAGAAGAAGGCCGAGGTGCTGGCCGCCGAGTACGAGAAGTTCTCCGGCGGCATGTTCGAGCGCGGCTTCTCCAAGGACGCCGTCGACGCACTGTGGGGCACCATCGAGCCCTTCGCCTCGTACGCGTTCAACAAGTCGCACGCGGCCGGCTACGGCCTCGTGTCCTTCTGGACCGGCTACCTCAAGGCCAACTACCCGGCCGAGTACATGGCCGCGCTGCTCACCTCCGTCGGCGACGACAAGGACAAGGCCGCCCTGTACCTGTCCAACTGCCGCCAGATGGGCATCAAGGTCCTGCCGCCGTCGGTCAACGAGTCGCGGACCAACTTCCTGTCGGTGGGCACCGACATCCGCTTCGGACTGGGCGCGGTGCGCAACGTCGGCGCCCAGGTGGTGGACTCGATCGTCGCGGCCCGCGAGGCGAAGGGCGAGTTCGGCGACTTCTCGGACTACCTGGCCAAGATCGACCAGACCGCCTGCACCAAGAAGGTCACCGAGTCGCTCGTCAAGGCCGGCGCGTTCGACTCGCTCGGCCACCCGCGCAAGGGCCTGTTCCTGGTCCACGCCGACGCGGTGGAATCGGTGATGTCCACCAAGAAGGCCGAGGCGGTGGGTCAGTTCGACCTGTTCGGCGGGGGAGATGACGCCGAGGCCGACTCGGGCTTTGGCGACGTCTTCGCCGTCCGGGTCCCCGACGAGGAATGGGACATCAAGCAGAAGCTCGCCCTGGAACGCGAGATGCTGGGCCTGTACGTGTCCGGGCACCCGCTGGACGGGCTCGAGGCCGCCCTGGAGGCCAAGACCGACACCACCATCGCCACCATCCACGAGGGCGAGCTCGCGCACGGCACCGCCGTGACGATCGGCGGGATCATCTCCGGCGTCGACCGGCGGGTCAACAAGAACGGCGAGCCGTGGGCGATCGTCACCATCGAGGACTTCAACGGCAGTGTCGAGGTGCTGTTCTTCCCCAAGACGTACCGTCTCGCGGCGATGGACATCGCCGAGGACGCGGTGGTGCTGGTCAAGGCGCGCATCAACATCCGTGAGGACCGCGTCTCGGTGTTCGGCGACACCCTCGAGGTGCCCGACCTGGTCGTCGGTGGCAACGGGGCGCCGCTGGCGCTCACGCTGCCGACGCGGATGTGCACCATCGAGACCGTCACCGCGCTCAAGCAGGTCCTGGGGCGGCACCCCGGACCGTCGGACGTGCACCTGCGGTTGGTCAATGGAAGTTCGTCGACCGTCCTGCGGCTCGACGACCACCTGCGGGTCGAGACCTCGTCCTCGCTGATGGGCGATCTCAAGGCGCTGCTCGGCCCCGGCTGCCTCACGGGCTGACCGGGTTGACGGTGATCGTGGGCGCGGTGGGACACTGGTGGCTGTGACCGTCACCGATTCCGCCACGACCCAGGTCGTCACCCCCGACGACATCGACGCCGCCGCCCGCCGGATCGGTGACGTGGTCCGGTGCACCGACCTCCAGGTCAGTGAGCGGCTGAGCGAGCAGACCGGCGCGCACATCCTGCTCAAGCGGGAGGACCAGCAGGACGTCCGCTCGTACAAGATCCGCGGCGCCTACAACCTCATGGCGCAGCTGAACAGTGACGAGCGCAGTGCCGGCGTCGTGACGGCCAGCGCCGGCAACCACGCCCAGGGCGTCGCCTTCGCCTGCCGGGTGCTGGGCATCAACGGCCGGATCTACGTGCCGACCAACACGCCCAAGCAGAAGCGCGACCGGATCCTCGCCCACGGGCGGAACTCGGTCGAGCTCGTGGTGACGGGGACGAACTTCGACGCCGCCCAGACCGCCGCCCGAGCCGACGCCGCGCGCACCGGGGCGACCATGGTCCCGCCGTTCGACCACCCCGACACCATGGCGGGACAGGGCACGATCGCCGCCGAGATCCTCGCCCAGCTCGACGAGACGCCCGATGCCGTGGTGGTCCCCGTCGGCGGTGGCGGGCTGGTCGGTGGGCTGGCGACCTACCTCGCCGAGTACGCGCCGGACTGCAAGATCGTCGCCGTCGAGCCCACCGGGGCCCCGTCCCTGACCCGGGCGCTCGAGGCGGGGGAGCCGGTCACCCTCGACACCGTCGACACCTTCGTGGACGGCGCCTCCGTCGCACGGCTGGGGGAGTTCCCGTTCGGGGTCATCTCCTCGATGACCGAGCGGATCCAGGTCCTCACCGTCGACGAGGGCGCGGTCTGCACCGAGATGCTGGAGCTGTACCAGAACGAGGGGATCATCGCGGAGCCCGCCGGGGCACTGGCGGTGACCGCGCTGGAGCAGCTCGAGATCGACGAGGGTGCCACCGTCGTCTGCCTGGTCTCCGGTGGCAACAACGACGTCTCGCGGTACAGCGAGATCATCGAACGCTCCCTGGTCCACAAGGGACTCAAGCACTACTTCCTGGTGAAGTTCCCGCAGGAGCCCGGCCAGCTGCGCCGCTTCCTCGACGAGGTGCTGGGGCCCGAGGACGACATCACGCAGTTCGAGTACCTCAAGCGCAACAACCGCGAGTACGGCGCCGCGCTCGTGGGCATCGAGCTGGGCTCGGCCACCGGCCTGCACTCGCTGCTCGAGCGCATGGACGCCTCCCGCATCGACTGTGAGCGCCTCGAGCCGGGCACCGCGGCGTACGAGTACCTGACCTGACCTGATTTCACGCGCGGGCGGCGTCCACCGTGACGTCGTCTCAGCGCGTCCGCAGCACCGCGAAGCCGAACGCCTGGCAGAACACCGAGTCGTCGTCGGCGACCGCGCCCGAGGCGAACACCGCCTCGCCGGTCAGCGGGACCCGCGACGGCTCGGTGCCCAGGTTCACCACCAGCGCCAGCGACCCGCGGTGGACCACGAGCCAGCGGTTGTCGTCGGCCTCCACCCCGCAGTCCACCCGGACCGAGCCCAGCCACGGGTCGCTGAGCTCGGGCTCGGCCTTCCGCAGAGCGATGAGCGCACGGTAGGTCCGCAGGATCACGGCGTGCTCATCGGCCGCCTGCTCCGTGCGGTCGAGTACCGAGCGACGGAACGTCTCCGGATCCTGCGGGTCCGCCACCGTGTCCGGATCCCAGCCCATCGCCGCGAACTCGCGGGTCCGGCCCTCACGCACAGCCTCGGCCAGCTCCGGCTCGGGATGCGAGGTGAAGAAGCAGAACGGCGTCCGCGCGCCCCACTCCTCACCCTGGAACAGCATCGGGGTGAAGGGCGAACAGAGGACGATGGCGGCCTTGGCCAGCTGCTGCTGCGGCGTGAGGTTCATCGACGGCCGGTCGCCGGCCGCGCGATTGCCCACCTGGTCGTGCGTCAGCGTGTAGGCCACGAACCGCGACCCCGGCACCCGGCTCACATCCAGCGGCCGCCCGTGCACGCGCCCGCGGAACGTCGAGAACGTCCCCGCGTGCAGGAACGCACCCGTGAGCACCTGTCGCAGCGACTCGAGCGACCCGAAGTCTGCGTAGTAGCCCTGCCGTTCCCCCGACACGGCGGCGTGGACGGCGTGGTGCACGTCGTCGTCCCACTGCCCGTCCAGCCCGAGGCCGCCACCTTCACGCGCGGTGACCGTCCGCGGATCGTTCTGATCCGACTCGGCGATGAGCGAGAGCGGCCGCCCGAGATGGGTCGCCAGCGACTCCACCTCCACCGTCAACTGCTCCAGCAGATGCACGGCGGAGACGTCGTGCAGCGCGTGCACCGCATCCAGCCGCAGCGCGTCCACGTGGAATTCGTCGAACCAGCGCAGGGCGTTGTCGATAATGTAGCGCCGCACCTCGCCCGCGTGCTCACCGTCCAGGTTGAGCCCCGAACCCCACGGCCCGTCCGCGGCCGACAGGTACGGCCCGAACTCCGGCAGGTAGTTCCCGGACGGACCCAGGTGGTTGTAGACCACGTCCAGACACACCGCGAGCCCTCGAGCGTGGCAGGCGTCGACGAACTGCTGGAACGCGTCCGGCCCGCCGTACGGCTCGTGCACCGCGAACCACGCCACCCCGTCGTAGCCCCAGCCGTACTCGCCGTTGAACGCATTGAGCGGCATCACCTCGACCATGTCCACGCCCAGCTCGACCAGCTCGTCGAGGTGCTCGATCGCGCTGGTCAGCGTTCCGCCGGCCGAGAACGTGCCCACGTGCATCTCGTAGATCACCGATCCGGCCAGCTGCCGTCCCGTCCACGCCTGGTCCGTCCAGCGGGACTCCTCGAGGCGGTGTACCCGAGACAGCCCGTGGACCCCGTTCGGCTGACGCGGCGACCGCGGGTCGGGCCGCGGCGGGCTGACCTCGTCGTCGTCGCCGGTCACCACGAATCCGTAGTCTCTGCCCTGCTCCCGGGGGATGCCGGACGTCCACCAGCCGCCCGGGGCGCGGCGCATCGGGACCGGGTCGGCGTCGGGGGAGTCCAGCACCAACCCCACCGCGCGGGCCCCGGGCGCCCAGACGGAGAACATCTCGTCGCGCGGGTCGGCGCCGGCGGGGACGGTCGTGGCGGTCGCGCTCGTGTCGGGCGGGGTCGCTTGGCTCGGTGAGGTCACACCGCCCAGCGTAGGGAAAACGCGCCGCCGCGGGGAGGGGCGAACGACACCCGCAGGCCGAACTGCGCGCATCAACGACCGACGGCGATACTGGGGCCATGACAGAGTCCCCGCCCCGCGTGCTCCGGCTCACCGCCGGACCGGACGTGACGGGGGAGTACGAGGAGAAACGCTCCAGGTTCGTGGCCGTGCTGAGACGGTGCGACGACGAGGAGGACGCCCGCGCCCTGATCGCCGAACTCCGGGCGGCGCACCCGTCGGCTCGCCACCACTGCAGTGCCTTCATCGTGGACGTTCCCGGGGCCAGCCGAATCGAGCGGTCAAGCGACGACGGTGAACCCTCCGGCACCGCCGGCACCCCCATGTTGGACGTGCTGCGGGGACGTGGCCTCACCGGGGTGTGCGCGGTCGTGGTCCGGTGGTTCGGCGGCACCAAGCTGGGCACCGGCGGGCTGGCGCGGGCCTACTCGGCGGCGGTGTCCGGGGCGGTCGACGCCGCGTGGCGGACTGGTCGCGTCGCGGAGGTGACCCGCACCCCCGCGTGGACGGCCGAGGTCGACCACGCCGTGGCCGGCGGTCTCGAGGGGGCGCTGCGCTCCGCCGGGGCCCGGGTGATGGATGTCGACTACGGCCGGCGCGTGCGGTTGACCGTCGCGGGGGAGTTGGACGTGGTCGGGCCGATCCTGGCCACGCGCACCTCCGGCGGGGTCGAGTGGGAGACCGCAGGGGTGGCCACCACCGAGAACGCGGCAGTTCGCCGGGATGTGGAATCCTGACTACATGAGCATGCAGCCCTACCAGCCGAACTCGATCGAGCAGCAGAAGCAGCAGGTCCGCAAGGATGCGCGCACCACCGCTATCGCTCTGGGCGTGACGGCCGTGTCGCTGCCGATCGCGCTGTTCGCGAGCTCGTTCTTCACCGTGGTGGCGATCCTCGCCGCCATCGTGGCGATCTACAACGGCAACAAGGTCCGCAAGGCCATCTCCGGCAAGCCCGATCAGAAGCGCGAGCTGTACTGACGCCAGCCGTGCTGATCCGGCTGCGGCCCGGGTGGGCGCAGTCGCGGCGACGGCTCAGCCGAGCCCGGATCAGGCGAGCCCGCCGCAGCCGAGCCCGGATCAACCGTGGCGGCGCACCACGTCGGACAGGTCGGCGCGCTCGGCCCGGAACGTGTTGGCAGGGTGGTCCGCGTCGGCGAAGCCGAATGCGATCCCACAGACGATGAGGCGGTCCTCGGGGATCTGCAGGTGCTCGCGGACCGCATCCGAGTACAGAGCGATCGCTGCCTGGGCGCATGTGGCGACGCCCAGCGACGTGGCGGCTGCCAGGAACGTCGACACGTATCCACCGCAGTCCACCGCCCCGTACGTGCCCAGGCCCGCGTCCGAGGTGATCACCGCGACGTGCGGGGCGCCGAAGAAGCGGTAGTTCTCCAGCATCTGACGCAGCCGCGCGTCCGTGTCCGACCGCTCGATGCCGAGCGCCGAGTAGAGCCCGAAGCCGCTCGCCCGGCGGCGGTCGCCATACACACCGTCATACCGCTCCGGGGCGGGAAAATCCGAGCGCATGTCGTTGGAGAGCACATGGTCGGTGAGATGCTTGCCGAACGCCGCCGTGGCCCGTCCCGTCACCAGCTCCACCTGCCAGGCCTGCGAGTTGCACCACGATGCGGTGCGCTGGGCCATGCGGAAGATCCGGTCGATCGTCTCCTCCGGGACCGGCTCGGAGGTGAATCCCCGGCAGCTGTAGCGGTCGTCGAGGAGCTGCTCCAGCGTGGCGGCGGCGTCGGTCATGGGCCCTCCAGGGGAACTCGTTTCAAAGTGTGAGCCCAGTCTCGCACGGGCCCCAGGCGGGCTTGGCAGGGGCTGTAGCCGCCAGCGCTGCCACCGCCGCCTCGCCAGCCCCACCCGCACCCGCACCCGCACCCTCCATCATCCCGCCGGCCCCAATCCGCCGATCGGTCGGCGATCCACCAGGCGGGATCGCTCGGTGGATCGTCGTTCGATCTGCGGTTGTCGCGAAGGGCCGGTCATGCGCGACCGCGATATCCACAGGGGTCTTCCCCCTCCACAGGTGGCGTGCTCCGGGTGCTCAGGGGCGGCATGTCGAGCACGGCGCCCGGCCATTATCGGGTCGTGACTGACATGAGCGAACTGCGATCCCTCCTCCTGACGGCCTCTCGGTTGCGAGCCGACGGCATGACCTCTCAGCGGATGAGCCGGGCGGTCTCCTCAGGCGACCTGGTCCGTCTCAGACCGGGTTACTACGTGGACGGCGTAGCCCGCCGACTTCGGAAAGAGGACCGGCACCTGCTGAACGTGTTGGCCGCGGATGCGGCGCTCGACTCCCCGGTGTTCTCGCACGCATCCGCGGCTCTCATACACGGCTTGCCCTCGTGGGGACTGCCTCTGGGAAAGGTTGCGGTCTCGGCAGACCATCAGTGCTGGCGAACCCACACGACCCGGGCGATGAAGCATCATCTCGGCGCTCTCCGCGAGGACGAGGTGACCCGGGTTGATGGCCTGCGAGTCACTGCTCCCGCGCGTACTGTAATGGATCTCGCGCGGACCGTTGGTCGGGATGCGGGTGTGGCCGTCGCGGATGCGGCACTCCACGGGGAACTGATCGACCCGGCCGCTCTGGACCGCGCGCTCGAGGAAGCGGCCGGGCGCTCGGGGATCAAGAGAGCCCGGGCGTCTATGGCGTTGACCGACGGCCGGAGCGAGAGCGTGGCCGAGACGCTCAGCCGCCTGACGCTGGCCGACTTCGGACTCCCGGCGCCGGAGACCCAGGCGGACATCATCGGCAGGCACGGCAACCGCATCGCCCGCGTGGACTTCCTGTGGCGCGAGTTCGGGGTGATAGGGGAGTGCGACGGGTTCGGCAAGTACTTCGACGGCGCGGACAGTGCAGAGGTGAGGCGCCGACTCGGCCGTGAGAAGGACCGGGATGCCGAGCTCCTCGCTCTCGGCTATCGGATCCTGCACTGGCGGTGGGCGGATCTCGAGCAGCCGCGCCTGTTGGCCGAGAAAGTCCGTCGGGTCCTTTATCCCGTCGCGGCCTGAGCCCCGGGGTCCGGCACCCGCCTGAAAAGTCTGCACCCGCCACGATGGTTCGCGGGCGGGGTCGGTGATGCACTGATCGGATGACGATCCGCCGACGGAGCTCCCGCGGTGAATCGCACACGGATCGGTGGATCACGCACAGGTCGGTGGGTTTCAGGCGCCCCTGGCGGCCACAGCTATCCTCGGCCCCATGAGTGTTCGGGTGGACGCGTGGACGTGGTCGGTGCGGTTGTTCCCGTCGCGGACCAAGGCGGCGGCCGCCTGCCGTGGCGGGCACATCAAGGTTAACGGCGAAGCGGTGCAGCCGTCGAAGCCCGTCGTTCCCGGCGACCGAGTGCAGATCACCGGCGCACTGGGGCGGGTCCGCATTCTCGAGGTGGTGACGACCATCAACAAGCGGGTCGGTGCCCCGGTGGCCGCGACCTGCTATGTCGATCACTCGCCCCCGCCGCCGCCCAAGGAGGTCCTGGCCTCCCAGCCGCGGCGGGAGCGGGGAGCCGGGCGGCCCACCAAGCGGGAGCGCCGCGAGACCGACCGACTGCTGGGCCGCGACTGAGGCCCCCACCGGTCAGCCGC
>NZ_JAALDT010000105.1:0-2160 GCF_014144995.1 Dietzia sp. DQ11-71
GGACGCGGTCCTGCGGGCGAGGGCACACCGCGACGGTGAGGTGGTGGTTCCCAAGGTGGCGCGGCCGAGCATTCCGCGTGCGGATATCGAGGTGGACGTCGACCTGGAGAGTCACCTCGACGACGGCGCCTATCTGTGGGGGACCCTGCTCACGCTGAGGGACGGGCGGCGCCTGGAGGCCGAGGGCTACAGGCCGTTCGCCACCTGGGCGCGGTTGCCGGATCCGGACGAGGGGCGTTCGTTCGCGGAGTTCTGGCGTTGGCTCACCGGCATCCGCGACAGGGCGGCAGGTCAGGGCCGGTCGTTCCGGGCCTACTGCTATTCACGGTCCGCGGAGAACGGGTGGATGCTCTCGTCGGCCGGCAGGTTCGGGCCGGAGGGCACCCTCGCCGTCGTCAAGGGGGTTCCCTCCGTCGCCGAGGTCCGGCGCTTCATCTCCTCCCCGCTCTGGGTGGACGTCCACGAGGCGGTCACCACCCAGTTCGTCTCCACCTCGGGCCTCGGGCTGAAGGTGGTCGCCCCGGCCGCCGGGTTCGCGTGGCGAGATCCCGAGGCCTGCGGCGAGGCCTCGCTCGGGTGGTACCGCGACGCGCAGGCGGCGAGGGGCGTCGAGCGGGATGCCGGCCGGAACCGCATCCTCACCTACAACGAGGACGACGTCCGGGCCACTCGCGCTGTGCGGGAGTGGATCTCCCGCTCGAGCTGGGGCGGCCACCAGCTCTGAACGTATGTCTACTTCGGCGTTGGACCCCTCATGCGCGGGCATTCTCCCGGTGGTCGCGCGGGGTGTTCACGGCGAAATAATAAGAATTGTTAAGTATCGCCGAAGTGTCGGCGTTTCTCCCGAAAGGAATACTGACTTATGACGAGGCACATCCGCGCCGCCGCGGCCCTTGGCGTCTCCGCGCTCGCCCTGTCCGGTGGAGTGGGGCTGGCGCACGCTCAGTCCTCCGCCCTCGGCTCGGCCGAGGAGGAAACGGGGGTCGTCGACCCCGGACTGATCGACACCTCGGGCTCCGCGCTGCTCGACGAGCCGACTTTCGGCAGCCTCGCCCCGGTCGTGTCGCAGGGCGTGGGCTCGGTCAACGAGGCAACGGGTTCCGACGCAGTGAGTCCCGCGCCGGGTACCGGGTCGGTGGACACCACCGGTTCCGTCTTCGGTGAGCCCACCTCGGGGTCGCTGACGCCGGCCGTGGCGTCGGTGGGCGGCGCACTGGGCTCCGGTGAGGGTCCGGCGATCGTCATCGGCTCCGATGGCGGTACGGATTCGCTCGGAGTATCCGGTTCGCTCGGGCCGGTGCTGCTGATCGGCGGTTCCGCCGCCGTCATCGGGGCGGGCATCTACTTCGCGCCGCAGATCGAGCAGGCGCTGGCGGACGCCGGCATCGTCCTCCCGCCATTGCCGGTTATCTGATCGCAGTCGGCGAGGTCCAGCGGGGCCCGCTTCCCGTGCCACGAGGCCCGCACCCTGGATCGAAGGGGGCGGGCCTCGGGGCTCCCCGCGCGGGTGCCCCGGGGCGACGCTGGGGCATGGGTGGCCACACGGCAAGGGGTCGAGCGCCTTTCAGAACCCCTTACTAACTCAGATCTAACTGAGTTCTCACCGTTCATCGCCTGAATTCGTGGCTAGGGTGGGGAACGGACGGATGAACCTCGGTCTCGTAACGCTGTTCTCACGTCTCACAGACCCCAACCCCGGGGTGGGTCGGCCACGAGCCTCTGCGCCTGGGAGCCCCTTTCCACACGAGGAGACGCAATGACGTTCACCACCCGCAAAGCCGCTGCGGTCGCGGCCGCCGCTGCCCTGGCCATTTCGGGCGCCACCGGCGTCGCCAACGCGCAGGGCTCCGAGGAACTCGGAACTCTGTCCTCGGACGTGATCGGCTCCGCCGGATCGTCGGAGCTGAGCTCGGGCGGCGGTTCCGTCCCCGAGAACCTGGGTTCGCTCATCCTGGATGCCAACGCCACCGGCGAGGGATCCCTCGACACGTCGGGTTCGGCGCTGCTCGGTGAGCCCTCCACCGGTTCGCTCGCGCCGCTAGCCGGTTCCGTCTCCGAGGCCACCGGTTCGGTCGACATCCTCACCCCGGCCGAGGGCACCGGCTCGGTCGACACCTCGGGCTCGGCGCTGCTAGGTGAGCCGACCACCGGCTCGCTCGT
>NZ_JAALDT010000106.1:0-3124 GCF_014144995.1 Dietzia sp. DQ11-71
TGCGGCCCGGCCCCGACGCAGACCGTCAGCGGGGGTCGGGCTGCCCGTCGGTCTGCTCCAGGGGCGGGACCGCCCCGCGGTCGGTGCCCTCGTCGGCGAGCTGATCCGGCTCGGGATGCTCGGTGTCGAAGCTCTCCGGCAGGTTCTTGATGTGCTTGTTCATGTTGCGGATGAGCAGCACGGTGGCGATGAGCAACAGCAGGATCACCGGGATACCGATCGGCGAGGCCTTGCCGAACTCCGGCCCCACCGGGTTGTCGTTGTACCCGGGCGTACCGGGCGACTGGTTCTGCGCGAGGACCATCGCCGACTGGTACGCCAGGATCTGGACGTCCGGTCCCAGGGTGATCATCGTGGGTCCTCACTCGTGCTCGGGCCGACGGGGAGAGCGACGTACGGGTCGACTCCCTCGAACAGGTCTGTCTCGTATTCTCCCTCACCGAGCTCGGGAAAGCCCACCCGGCTGGCGGCGAGCTCGAACTCCTCGGTGGGCCACACCCGCTGCTGCATCTCCACGGGTGCGGCGAAGAACCAGCCGTTGGGGTCGATCTGGGTGGCGTGGGCCAGCAGTGCCGAGTTGCGCTGCTCGAAGTAGTCAGCGCACTCTACCCGCGTGGTGACCCGCTCCATGATGTCGGGGCGGTCCCCCCAGCGCGACAGGAACTCCTCGAAGTGGCGCACACCGTCGCGGGCGAACAGCTCGTCGTCCAGCAGCTGGAGGCGGCTCTTGGGGAACCCGTGGGTGTAGTAGACCTTGGCGATCGCCCACGGCTCACCGGCGTCCGGATACCGGGCGGGGTCGGCGGCGGCCTCGTACGCGGCCATCGACGCCGAGTGCACCTTCAGGTGATCCGGATGGGGATACCCACCGTTCTCGTCGTAGGTGATCATCACGTGGGGACGGAACTCCCGGATCCTGCGGACCAGGGACTCGGTGACCTCGTCGTCGTCGGCCAGGGCGAAACATCCCTCCGGCAGGGGTGGCGTGGGGTCACCCTCCGGCAACCCCGAGTCCACATATCCCAGCCAGTGGTGGTCGACCCCCAGGATCTCGGCCGCGCGCGCCATCTCACGCACCCGGACGCCCGTCAGGTCCGCGACGATGTCGGGGCGGTCCATCGCGGGGTTGAGGATGTCGCCCCGCTCGCCCCCGGTGCACGTCTCCACCAGCACGTGGACGCCCTCGGCGACGTACCTGGCCATGGTTGCCGACCCCTTTGACGACTCGTCGTCGGGGTGGGCGTGGACCGCCATCAGCCGCAGACCGGCCATCGGGAGCACCTGCCGTTCTTCTCACGTGAGTGGATGACCGCACCATTCTATGGGCGTCGGCCCAGGCGCCGCCCCCGGCGGGGCCCGCCGGCGACCCCCGGCCGTCCCCGCCAGCGTGCCCCGATACCCTGGCTCCCATGAGTGAGCCGAGGTCGGACGCCCCGTCGCAGCCCCCCGTGGGCCCGCCCGCGGACCGGTACGCGACCGCCGACCGCGGCTCGAACCTGACCGGCAAGGTCGTCGCCGTCATCCTGGCGCTGCTCGTGGGCGGCCTGGTGATCGCCGGCGTCTACACGATGTGGCGTCTCAACCAGACGCCGGACATCACGGGCGAGGCGATCGGAGTCGAGGTCGTCGACGAGTCGCGGGTCGACCTGACGTTCACCGTGACGCGCGAGGAGCCGGGCACGCCCGCCTACTGCATCATCCGGGCCCAGGAGGAGTCCAAGGGCGAACTCGGCCGGCGCGAGGTCTACGTCCCACCGTCGGAGAACACCACGATCCAGATCGACGCGTCCATCTTCACCACCGCCCGCGCGTTCGCCGCGGACGTCTACGGCTGTGGTGACGACGTCCCCGACTACCTGCGCAGGTAGAGCCGCAGACGGCGCGGCCGTCAGGGCCGCGCGTATCGGCCGGCGGGCCACGGCGCCTGTGTTAGAATCGGCGCTTCAGCACGGCTCCCTTTTTCGCGGGGCCGTGTTTTTCTTACATCACGCACGCGAACAGATTGGAGTGCGCTCATGGCGAACGACACCCAGGTCCACTGGTTGACCCAGGAATCGTACGACCGCCTCATGGCCGAGAAGGAGGCGCTGATCGCCAACCGTCCGGTCATCGCCGCCGAGATCAACGAGCGGCGCGAGGAGGGCGACCTCAAGGAGAACGCCGGCTACCACGCCGCGCGTGAGCAACAGGGCCAGGAGGAGGCCCGCATCCGGACCATCGACGACCTGCTGGCCAACGCCCAGGTCGGCGAGACGCCCACCGAGTCCGGTGTCGCGCTCATCGGCTCCGTTGTCCGCGCCTACTACAACGGCAACGAGGACACCAAGGAGACCTTCCTCATCGGTACCCGCGGCGAGGGTTCCGGCAAGGACGATCTGGAGATCTACTCCCCCGAGTCCCCGCTCGGCAAGGCCGTCCTCGGCGCCAAGAACGGGGAGAGCCGCGAGTACACCGCCCCCAACGGCAAGAAGGTCGCCGTCACCATCGTGACCGCGGAGCCGTACCACAGCTGACCGGCTGAAGACGGGGGCCGGTGGTAGGTTCTTCACGAATGTCGGGTCGCCTCCAGGCGGGCCCGAATCCGCCCCGGCGTAGCAGGAGTTCCACGTGTCAGACGGTTCCCAGGACAGGCCCCACGGCCCGGCCCCGACTATCGAAGCGGCGGCCGGGCGGGTCCTGGGACCGGCACTGCGGACGGGTCAGTCCCCCTTCGAGGACGACCTCTACACGTGGACGCCCGAGGTGGCCGAGGAGCTGGCCCGCCGTCTGGACTCCGACCCCGAGGAAGGGGCCGCCGGCGCGGCGCCCGGGTCGACACGCTCCCCCGTGATGCAGGCGCTGCACGACCAGCTCGAGGGCGCACCACGGCCCGTGGTCCTGCTCGCCGCCGAGCTGCTCTTCATCCAACAGCTCCCCCTGTCCACGGTCACGGCCCGCCTCAAGCGCGGCCGCGTCCGCGACGTGCTCTCCTGGATCGAGGACGCGCCCGGGATCCCCACCGATCTCGACGAGGTCCTCAGCGAGAAGGGCCCGCTCACCGGCGGCCTGGGTTTCAACGTGCAGATGCGCGAGCACCTGCGCTGGCTGTGCTCGTTCGTCATCCACTGGGCGGAGCTCGACGCGT
>NZ_JAALDT010000107.1:0-2016 GCF_014144995.1 Dietzia sp. DQ11-71
GGGCGTCGCGGACGTGGGCGCGGGCGCGGCGAGGCCGGCGACGACCAGAACGGTGAGAACACCGGGACCGAGTCGTCGGACGACGGAGACCAGCGCGGCGACGACCAGCGCGACAGCGACCCGCGCGGCGACGACCAGCGCGGCAGCGACCCGCGCGACAGCGACCCGGACGAGACCTCCGGCAGCGATGACGGGAGCTCCGACGCTCGTTCCGATTCCGCCGGCGAGACCGACGACCGGTCCGCCGACGACTCCGACGGGCAGTCCGGTCCGGGTGACGCCGACGGTGATGATTCGGACGACTCGGGGAACGGTCCGTCGGGTTCGAGGCGCCGTCGTCGTCGTCGTCGTCGCAGTGGGGGCTCCGGCTCCGACGACACCCAGACGTCCAACGATGACCCGCCCCAGACCGAGGTCCACGAACGCGAGGCCCGCCGTCGCTCCGGACGCGGGGGACAGGGCTCGGGTACGTCGTCCGACGAGGTCCAGGGCATCACCGGCTCCACGCGGCTCGAGGCCAAGCGCCAGCGTCGCCGCGACGGCCGCGAGGCCGGTCGTCGTCGCCAGCCGATCCTCTCCGAGTCCGAGTTCCTCGCCCGCCGCGAGGCCGTGGACCGCGTCATGGTGGTCCGTGAGAAGCAGCGCGGCGACGGCAAGGGCGTCATGACCCAGGTCGGCGTGCTCGAGGACAAGGTCCTCGTGGAGCACTTCGTCACCACCGAATCGGCGCGTTCGATGGTCGGTAACGTCTACCTCGGCCGTGTGCAGAACGTGCTGCCCAGCATGGAGGCGGCGTTCGTCGACATCGGGCGCGGCCGCAACGGCGTCCTGTACGCCGGCGAGGTCAACTGGGAGGCCGCCGGGCTCGGCGGCAAGGCCCGGCGGATCGAGCAGGCACTCAAGTCCGGCGACATGGTGCTGGTGCAGGTCACCAAGGACCCGATCGGGCAGAAGGGTGCCCGCCTGTCCACGCAGATCTCGCTGGCCGGGCGCTTCCTCGTGTACGTACCGGACGGCAACTCCACCGGCATCTCGCGCAAGTTGCCCGACACCGAGCGTCGCCGCCTCAAGGCGATCCTCAAGGAGGTCGTGCCGGAGGGCTCCGGCGTGATCATCCGCACCGCCGCCGAGGGCGTCAGCGCGGAGGAGATCGGCCGCGACGTCGAGCGCCTGGCCGCCCAGTGGACCGAGATCTCGGAGGCTGCCGCCAAGCGCACCGACTCCGGGGCCGGCACGCCCGTGTCTCTGTACGAGGAGCCGGACCTGCTGGTCAAGGTCGTCCGCGACCTGTTCAACGAGGACTTCTCCAAGCTCGTCATCCAGGGCGAGACCTCCTGGGACACGGTGCACGACTACGTCTCGCGGGTCGCGCCCGAGATGACGGAGCGCGTGGAGCGGTACGACAACCCGGATGTGGACGTGTTCGCCACCTATCGTGTGGACGAGCAGCTGGCCAAGGCGCTCGACCGCAAGGTGTGGCTGCCCTCCGGCGGCTCGCTGGTGATCGACCGCACCGAGGCGATGACCGTCATCGACGTCAACACCGGCAAGTACACCGGCTCCGGCGGCAACCTCGAGGAGACCGTCACCAAGAACAACCTCGAGGCCGCCGAGGAGATCGTCCGCCAGCTGCGCCTGCGCGACGTCGGCGGGATGGTGATCATCGACTTCATCGACATGGTGCTCGAGTCCAACCGCGACCTCGTGCTGCGGCGCCTCACCGAGGCGCTGGGGCGCGATCGCACCCGCCACCAGGTCTCCGAGGTCACGTCACTGGGGCTGGTGCAGCTCACCCGCAAGAAGCTCGGTACCGGGCTGGTCGAGGCGTTCTCCACCCCGTGCGAGCACTGCCAGGGCCGCGGGCTGATCGTGCACGCGGACCCCCTGCACACCGAGTCGCACAACGCCGACGAGCCCGGTGGCCGCCGCGGCCGTCGCAAGGGTGGCAACGGCAAGGGCTCGGGGGAGTCCGAGGCGCCCGCGCCCAAGCAGGCCGCGCGCAAGGACGGCCCCGCG
>NZ_JAALDT010000108.1:0-17725 GCF_014144995.1 Dietzia sp. DQ11-71
TCGGCCTGGGGGACCGCCGCCACCCGGCCGCTGCGCAGGGCGCGCCGGACGGACGACCCGAGGACGCGGGCCGTCCCGGCGGACGGGGTCACCAGGCCGAGCATCGCCTGCAGGAGGGTGGACTTGCCGGAGCCGTTCGGTCCGAGCAGGACCGTGATCTCGCCGCTCGGAACCGAGAGGGAGACCGAGTCGAGGGCGCGGACCTGGCCACGATCCACGGTGAGGTCGGTGACGACGACGGGGGGTGGCCCGGTGAACGGCGAGTACGGCAGTGGTCGGTCTGTCATGGCGTCAGCTCCCGGGAGATGATCTCGAGGTCGTGGTCGAGCAGGTCCAGATAGGTGGGGACCGGTCCGGTCGGGCCGGAGAGCGAGTCGACGTACAGCAGGCCGGCCAGGCGACTGCCGGTCTCGTCCGCGACCTGCTGCATGGCGGCGTCCGACACCGTCGACTCGCAGAACACGGCGCCGATCTCGCGCTCGCGGATCTCGTCGATCAGGGCCGTGATCTGGCGGGGCAGTCCCTGGTTCTCGCTGTTGACCGGCCACAGGTACAGCTCCTCGAGGCCCAGGTCGCGGGCGAGGTAGGAGAACGCACCCTCGCAGGTGACCAGTACGCGCTGGTCCTCCGGGACGGACTGCACGGCCGCGCGGGCCCGGTCCGTCATGTCCTCCAGTTCCCGGATGTAGTCCCCGGCCCGGGCGGTGTACGAGCGCTCGCCGTCCGGGTCGAGGTCGGAGAGCGAGGCGGCGATCGTGCGGATGTACTCGGCCCCCTCGAGCGGCGACATCCAGGCGTGCGGATTGGGCCGGCCGGTGTAGTTGCCCGCCCGGACGGGCAGGGGATCGACCCCGTCGGAGGCGACCACGTGGCGCGCGTCGGTGCCGTCGATGAAGCGCAGCAGCCAGTCGTCCATCCCGAGACCGTTGCTCACCACCAGATCCGCGCCCTCGACCCGCTTGAGGTCCTCGACGGACGGCTCGTACTGGTGCACGTCGGCGCCCGGGGTGGTGACGGACTCCACCTGCACCCGGTCCCCGCCCACCCGGCGGACCATGTCGGCCAGGACCGTGAACGTCGTGGCCACCACCACCCGGTCACCGGTGTCGGCGAACCGCGGTCGGTCGTCCACGTCGGCCGCACCTGTGGGGCCGACCGCGCACGCCGAGATCGCCGTGATGCAGGCGGTGACCGCGGCGGCGGCGACCGCCACGGCGGACGGGCGGACACCACGAAACTTACGGGCACCGCCCGGACGGAATTTCGGCATGCCGAAATTCTAAGTCATGTGGGCGGAAAGGTGCTAGCTGCCGGCGTAACCGTGCTGGCGCCAGGCCTCGTAGACGGCCACCGCGGCCGCGTTGGACAGGTTCATCGACCGGCGTCCCGGCAGCATGGGGATGCGCACAGTCGCCGTGACCCGATCGTCGGACAGCACCTCCTCGGACAGGCCCGTGGGCTCGGGCCCGAAGAGCAGGACGTCGCCGGGGGAGAACCGCACCTCCGGGAGCGCCAGGTCCGCCCTCGCGCTGAAGGCCCAGACCCGCGCGGGCAGGAGGCTCGCGTACGCGGCCTCGAGATCCTCGTGCACCTCCACGTGGGCGAGGTCGTGGTAGTCCAGCCCCGCACGCCGCAGCTGCGGGGCGGAGAGGTCGAAGCCGAGCGGGCCGGCGAGATGCAGCTCGCAACCCGCCCCCGCCGCCATCCGGATCGCGTTGCCCGTATTGGGCGGAATGCACGGACGATCGAACAACACACGCACACCCACACCGGTCATGGGGCCATTCTCGCAGCGCCGTGCCGACGGACCCGCCGGGGAGTGGGATACTGGTCCGCGTGACCGCGATCAAGCTGGACGGAAAGCTCACCCGCGACGAGATCGTCGCCGACCTCACCGCACGCGTGACCGCGTTGCGGGACAAGGGCATCACCCCGGGACTGGGCACCGTCCTGGTCGGGGACGACCCCGGTAGCCACTCCTACGTGAAGATGAAGCACCGCGACTGCGAGCAGGTCGGCATCGCCTCTATCCGGCGTGACCTGCCCGCGGACACCACCCAGGCCGAGCTCGAGGCCGTGATCGACGAACTCAACGCCGATCCCGCGTGCACCGGCTACATCGTGCAGCTGCCGCTACCGAAGCACCTGGACGAGAACGCGATCCTCGAGCGGATCGATCCGGACAAGGACGCCGACGGCCTGCACCCGGTGAACCTGGGCAAGCTCGTGCTGAACGAACCCGCGCCACTGCCGTGTACCCCCAACGGCAGCATCCACCTGCTGCGTCGGTTCGGGGTGGGGCTCGACGGCGCGCACGTCGTGGTGATCGGGCGCGGCGTCACCGTGGGCCGTCCGATCGGGCTCATGCTGACCCGGCGCAGTGAGAACGCCACTGTCACCCTCTGTCACACCGGGACACGCGACCTGGCGGCCGAGACGCGGCGGGCCGACGTGATCGTGGCCGCTGCGGGCGTCGCCCACATGGTGACCGCCGACATGGTGAAGCCCGGAGCCGCGGTGCTGGACGTCGGCGTGTCACGGTTGGACGGCAAGCTCGCCGGGGACGTGCACCCGGACGTGTGGGAGGTCGCGGGGGCGGTCTCGCCCAACCCGGGCGGCGTGGGCCCGCTGACGAGGGCGTTCCTGCTGAGCAACGTGGTCGAGCGCTGCGAGCGGCTCGACTCGGGCGACTAGGCCCCCGATGACCCACCCGGCTCCCGACCGGCCCCGTGACGGGGCGACCGACGCGAGGCCGCGCCGTACGCGGCCCGCGCGTCTGACGTGGGCGCAGGTGCGGGCGCAGTGGCCACTCGCGCTCGTGCTGGCGGGGGTGATGGTCGCGCTGGGGTTCGTGATCCTGGAGCGGTGGCGACGCGGCGCGTTCCTGCTGGGCGTGGTCGCGCTGGCCGCGGCGGTCCTACGGGCGGCGGTGCCTGATGAGCGGGCGCGGTTGCTCGGGGTCCGGGGACGGACCTTCGACGTCGCCTTCTACACCGGGCTCGCCGTCGTCATCCTGTGGCTGGCGACATCGGTCGACTCGCTCGGCACCGGGTAGCGGAGCCGGGTCACCGGAGCCGAAGCGGTACCCCGTCGCGGACGTGGTCGCGTACCCCTGGCGAGACGAGGAGAAACCCCATCGCCGTCAGGGCGAGCAGCGACAGGACCGTGCCGACGACGGAGATGAAGGTGACGCTGTCCACCACCATCCGCGCCAGCGAACTGAGAGCGAGCAGGGCCACGGCCGCCCCGATCACCACGCGAGCGGCGCGGTGGGCGCGCCACAACAGGACGGCCCCCACGACGAGCACGAGTCCCAGGACGAACGCAGAGGCGGCGGAGGCGATGGCCGGGCCGAAGCCCGTCGTGTCGTGACCGCCGGAGGCGGTCGCGGTGAGTCCCAGCAGGGTGGCGAACCCGATCGCCATCCCGATGACGCCGAAACCCGCCGCGAGGCCGGCCAGCCCCATCACGGCCGGGCGGGGGGTGTGGTCGTGGTCGTTCACGCATGACCTCGCGTCCGGTCGGAGGTGCCCTGCTCGGCCAGTTCGAGAGTGCGCTCGAGCATCGGTCCCACCACGTGGTCCTCCGTGAGGAAGCCGTCGTGGCCGGCGGGACTCTCGATGACCACGAGAGGGTCCGCACCGGGGAGCAGGTCGGCCAGTTCGTGCTGTTGCCGTAGCGGGTACAGACGATCGGTGGTCACGCCGCCGATCACGCACGGGACCGGGCAGGTGCGCAGTGCCTCCTCGACGCCGCCCCGGTCCAACCCGACGTCATGACGGTTGAGGGCGTCGGTGAGCAGGACGTACGTGCAGGCGTCGAAGCGGGAGACCAGCTTGCCGGCCTGGTGATCGAGATAGGACTGCACGGCGAAGCGGCCCGACATGGACAGGTCCTCGCCCCGGGGGTCCTCACCGGGTTGGGGCCGGTTGGCGAAGCGCTCGTCGAGTTCGACCTCGCCCCGGTAGGACAGGTGCGCGATGCGTCGCGCGATTCCCAGGCCGGTGACCGGGGTGCGGCCGGTGCCGTGGTATCCGCCCTGCTGCCAGTGCGGGTCCGAGGTCACGGCCATGATCTGAGCCGTCTGGATGCCGATCTGGTCGGCGGAGGCGCGGGCGCCGACGGCCAGGACGCACGCCGCACGGACGCGGTCCGGGTACGTGACCATCCACTCCAGCGTCCGGGCGCCGCCCATGGAGCCGCCGATCACCGCCGCCCAGCGGCCGATCCCCAGCAGGTCCGCCAGCAACCGCTCGGACTCGACCATGTCGCGCACCGAGACGGCCGGGAACCGCGCGCCCCAGTAGTGGCCGTCGGGGTGGAGCGAGCTCGGCCCCGTCGACCCCCGGCAGCCCCCCAGGACGTTCACGGACAACACGCAGTAGCGGTCGGTGTCCAGCGGGAGTCCGGGCCCGACGAGCCCGTTCCACCACCCCGGGGTGGGGTGCAGGGAGTCGACCGGCCCCACGACGTGCGAGTCACCGGTGAGTGCGTGTTCGACCAGCACGACGTTGGACCGGTCGTCCGCGATCCGCCCCCACCGCTGGACCGCGAGGGTCACCCCCGGGAGGACGACACCGGTGACCAGCGTGATGTCGCCGAGAGCGACGTGGCCGAGGGTGCCGTCGCCCGGGGGCAGCAGCGCGAGCGGATCGGAAGAGCGGACCATGGGGGCGGGTCAGGAGATCGCGGCGAAACCGAGCTCGAGGTCGCCGATGAGGTCATCGGCGGACTCGATGCCCACCGACAGGCGGACGGTCGCGAGGGTGATCCCGGCGATCGCGTTGGCCTCGGGGGTGCCCTGCGAGTGGGTGGTGGTCGCGGGGTGGCACACGAGTGACCGCACGTCACCGATGTTGACCAGGCACGAGTGCAGCTTGAGGGCGTCGATGAACGCCCAGGCACGGGCCTTGACATCGTCGTCGGACGTGCCCTCCGGCACGGCCAGGTCGAACGTGACGATCGCGCCGGCGCCCTTGGGGGCCAGCTTCTTCTGGAGCTCGTGGTAGGGCGAGGATGCCAGGCCCGCGTACTGGACCTTGGCCACGTCGGAACGGGCCTCGAGCCACTCGGCGATCCGCTGCGCGTTGGACACGTGGCGCTCGATCCGCAGGCTCAGGGTGTCGATGCCCTGGGCGAGGGTCCACGCGTTGAACGGGGACGCGGCCGCACCGGTGTCCCGCAGGAGGGTGACGCGGGCCTTGAGCGCGAGCGCGGGCGCGCCGAGGTCGGCGTAGACGAGGCCGTGGTAGGCCGGGTCCGGGGTGGTGAAGGACGGGAAGACGTCCTGGCCGTCGCGCTGCACACGCCAGTCGAACTTGCCGCCGTCCACGAGCACTCCACCCAGGGACGAGCCGTGGCCACCGAGGTACTTGGTCGCCGAGGCCACCACGACGTCGGCTCCCAGCTCGAGCGGACGGATGAGGTAGGGGGTGGCCACGGTGTTGTCGATGACGAGCGGAACCTGGTTGCGGTGCGCGACCTCGGCGATGGCCGGGATGTCGAGGATGTCGTTGAGCGGGTTCGAGATGGACTCCGCGAAGAACAGCTTGGTGTTGGGGCGCACCGCCGCCTGCCACGAGGCGGGGTCGTCCGGGTTCTCGACGAAAGTGGTCTCGATGCCGTACTTGGGCAGGGTGTGCCGCAGCAGGGTGTCCGTGCCGCCGTAGAGGCGCGGGGAGGACACGACGTGGCCGCCGGACTGGGCGATCGCCTGCACGACGGCGGTCTCGGCCGCCTGTCCCGACGCGAACAGCAGACCCGCGACGCCGCCCTCTAGCGAGGCGATGCGATCCTCGACCGCTGCCACGGTGGGGTTGGTGATGCGGGTGTAGATGGGGCCCATCTCCGCCAGCGCGAAACGGTCGGCCGCCTGCTTGGCATCGGCGAACACGTACGAGGTGGTCTGGTAGATCGGCAGATTCCGGGCTCCGGTGTCGGAGTCGACGGGCTGCCCGGCGTGGATCTGACGCGTCTCGAAGGCCCAGTCCGTATTGCTGTTGTCGTAGGTCATAGGGGCGGAGCCCCTCCTCTCATCGAAAAGGGTCCGCCCGCTTGACGACAGCGGACCCGCGCTTGCCCGTCACCCGGTCGGGTGGTGGCCAGGTCGTCTCCCGGGGCACCCCACCGCGGTGGAGGGTTGCCGTCCAGCGAGCCGGGGCTTTCCGCTGGAACTCATGACCTGGGGTCAGGCTAGCCTAAGCCGCTCGACGGAGGCAACGAGGGGTTACCCGTCGCAGCGGCGGCTCCGGACCGTGCCGAGCAGTAAAGTGAGACCTACGTCACGTAAGGACCGACAGCGTCGGCCCCACAAGGGCCGGGCGGGGAAAGAGGATCCGATGTCGAAGATCAAGGTCGACGGGACCGTCGTGGAACTCGACGGCGACGAGATGACCCGCATCATCTGGAAGTTCATCAAGGACGAGCTGATCCACCCCTACCTCGACGTGGATCTCGAGTACTACGACCTCGGCATCACCAGCCGTGACGCGACGGACGACCAGATCACCGTCGACGCGGCCAACGCCATCGCCAAGCACGGCGTCGGCGTCAAGTGCGCGACCATCACGCCCGACGAGGCCCGCGTCGAGGAGTTCGGGCTCAAGCGGATGTACCTCTCACCCAACGGGACCATCAGGAACATCCTCGGCGGGACGATCTTCCGCGCGCCGATCATCATCTCCAACGTCCCGCGACTGGTCCCCGGCTGGACCAAACCGATCATCGTCGGCCGTCATGCCTTCGGAGACCAGTACAAGGCGACCGACTTCAAGGCCCCCGGCCCGGGAAAGGTCACCATCACCTTCACGCCGGCCGACGGGTCCGAGCCGATCGAACACGAGATCGTGAACCTGCCCGAAGAGGGCGGAGTGGTGATGGGTATGTACAACTTCACCAAGTCCATCGAGGACTTCGCGCGCGCCTCGTTCAACTACGGTCTGGACCGCGGCTACCCGGTGTACCTGTCCACCAAGAACACGATCCTGAAAGCCTACGACGGCGCGTTCAAGGACATCTTCCAGGACGTGTTCGACCGCGAGTTCAAGGACGAGTTCGACAAGGTCGGCCTGACCTACGAACACCGCCTCATCGACGACATGGTGGCCTCCGCGCTCAAATGGGAGGGCGGTTATGTCTGGGCATGCAAGAACTACGACGGCGACGTGCAGTCCGACACCGTGGCACAAGGCTTCGGCTCTCTCGGCCTGATGACCTCGGTCCTGCTCACCCCGGACGGGAAGACCTGCGAGGCGGAGGCCGCCCACGGCACCGTCACGCGGCATTTCCGGCAGCACCAGGAGGGCAAGGCGACCTCCACCAACCCGATAGCCTCGATCTTCGCGTGGACCCGGGGTCTCGAGCACCGCGGCAAGCTCGACGGCACCCCGGAGGTCATCGAGTTCGCCCACCAACTCGAGGACGTGGTCATCAAGACCGTCGAGGAGGGGCAGATGACCAAGGACCTCGCGCTGCTCGTCGGCGATGGCCAGGAACACCTCACGACGGAGGAGTTCCTCGCGGCGCTGGATGAGAATCTCAAGCGCACCCGGGCAGAGGCCTGATCCCGCGCGCCCACCGTTCGGCGACGACCCCGCGCCCGCCGGTGTGGGGTCGCGGCGGCGCCCGATCGGTTACCGTAGTCGGACAGTGGTCCACGTCACAGGCGTGGCCAGCCGTTCCGTCGTGAGCCCAGGAGACGTCCGTGGATCAGAGCCCCTTGGTCGATATCGGCCTGCCGATCGCCCTGGCCATCATCATGGTCGGCATCGGGTTGAGTCTGACCAGGGAGGACTTCGCGGTCCAGGCCAGATCGCCCAGGGCCACGATCGTCGGACTGTTCGGCCAACTGGTCCTGGTTCCGCTGGTCGGTGTCGGTGTGGCCCTGCTCTTCGGCCTCACGCCGATGCTGGCGCTCGGGGTGGTGCTCGTGGCCGCGACGCCGGGCGGGGCGACGTCGAACCTCATCACTTATCTCTCCCGCGGCAACGTCGCCCTCTCGGTCATCCTCACCGCCCTCACCTCCGTCGCCGTCATCCTCACCCTGCCGATGTGGTTCGGCATCGGCGCGCGCCTCATCCCCGGAGCCGCGGACGAGGAGGTGACCGTCCCTCTCGGCCAGACCTTCGGACTCCTGCTGGGCGTCATCCTCATCCCGGTCGCGATCGGGATGATCCTCCGTGCCAGGAGGCCCGCGCTCGCCTCCCGCATCGAGCGCTACGTCGGGATCGTGGGCCTCGTCGTGCTGGTCCTGCTCATCGTGGGGATCGTCCTCGGCGAACGGGACCGGATCGTCGACCTCGTCGTGACCGTCGGCCCCGCCGTGATCGTCCTCAACCTCGCACTGATCGTTCTCGGCGGCCTCCTGGCATGGGTGAGCAGGCTGAGGCGGGCGGAGCAGATCGCGATCGCCGTGGAGTTCGGCATCAAGAACACCACCCTGACGCTGTTGATCGCCTTCACCGTGATCGGTGACGAGGAGGTCGGGCTCGCGGCCGCCGTCTACAGCATCGTCATGTACGTCACGGCGTTCGCGCTGGTCTACGGTGGCCGACGCCTCATGCGCACCGCCCCCTGATCGGGCTGACGTGGCAGGCCCGGCCGGGGTGGTGGGCGTAGCCTTCGTCGGTGACCACGAGCCCCGCAGCCGCCCCGGCGCCGGACACCGAGCCCGCCGCACCCACCCCTCGCCGTGTGGCGCTGGCGATCCTCGCGCTCGCGCTGGGCGGGTTCGGCATCGGCGTCACCGAGTTCGCGGCGATGGGACTGCTGCGGTCGATCGCCGAGGGCTTCGGGCTCACCGAACCACAGGCCGGCACCGTCATCAGCGCCTACGCGCTCGGCGTGGTCGTGGGTGCCCCGCTGCTGACCGTGTGGACCTCACGGTGGCGGCGCCGCACCCTCCTGCTGGTCCTCATGGCGATGTTCACCGCGGGCAACGTCGCGGCGGCCTTCGCCCCGACCGCCGAGATCCTGGTGGCGGCCCGGTTCGTCGCCGGAATCCCGCACGGGGCGTACTTCGGGGTCGCCTCCCTGGTGGCGGCCTCCCTCGCGGGTCCCGGACGGCAGGCGCGGGCGGTGTCCCAGGTGCTGCTCGGACTGTCGGTCGCGAACGTGATCGGTGTCCCGGCGGCGACCTGGCTCGGGGAGACGATCGGGTGGCAGTCCGCCTTCCTCGCGGTCGGGGTGATCGGCGCGCTGACCGTGGCGGCCATCTTCGTCGTCGTCCCCGAACCCACGGGGACGGTGGTCGTCAGGGCGCGCGAGGAGCTCGCCGCGTTGGCGAGGCCACAGATCCTGGCGACGCTCGCCGTGGGGTCCGTCGGGTTCGGCGGCATGTTCGCCGTCTACACCTACATCCAGTGGACGATGGTCGACGTCGCCGGGATCGATCCCGGATGGATGCCCGCGGTGCTCGCCGTCTACGGACTCGGCATGGTGGCCGGCAACCTGCTCGGCGGTGTGGTTGCGGACCGGGACCTCGACCGCGGGCTGGTCGCGATCGCCGCGGTGATGACCGTGGTGCTGGCGCTGTTCGCCGTCGCCGCGCACCATCCCGTCACGGCGCTGGTGGGTCTGTTCCTGGTGGGCACGACCGGATCCGCGTTGGTGCCGGGGCTGCAGTCCCGACTGATGACCTACGCGGGCAGGGGACAGACGCTCGCCGCCTCGCTCAACCACTCGGCCCTCAACGCCGCCAACGCGCTGGGCGCGTGGCTCGGCGGGGCCGTGATCGCGCTGGGCTTCGGCTACACGTCCCCGGCGCTCGCCGGGGCGGCCCTGGCGGCGGCGGGTCTCGCGATCCTGGTGGGCGCGGTCTGGGCGGCGCGGCGGACGGCGACGGGGTAGCCGAACCGTCACGTTCCCGGCGATCGGTAGCCTGTGGGCCGTGAGCCTCACCGTGAGCACCGTCAACGTCAACGGGATCCGCGCCGCCGTCAAGCAGCGGTCGGAGACCAACCTCGGATTCCTGCCCTGGCTGGAGGGCAGCGGGGCGGACGTCGTCGCCCTCCAGGAGGTGCGCGCCGACTCCGACCAGACCCGTAAGGCGCTCGCGCCCGCCCTCGACGCCGGGTGGCATCTGGTGGGCGCTCCGTCCTCGCTCAAGGGTCGAGCCGGTGTGGCGATCCTGTCCCGCGCCGAGCCGACCGACGTGCGCGTCGGGCACGGCGATGACGAGTTCGAGGAGGCCGGCCGCTACATCGAGGCCGTCTACCCCGGGGCTGTCGACGGTGAGACCGTCACCGTCGCCAGCCTCTACCTGCCCTCGGGGTCTGCCGACACCCCCAAGCAGGACGAGAAGGACCGGTTCCTGGGGACCTTCCGCGAGTACCTCGCCGAGCGGGCCGGGCATCTGAAGACCCGTGAGGGTCACGAGATGGTCATCTGTGGCGATTGGAACATCGCCCACCGTGAGGCCGACCTGAAGAATCACAAGGGCAACCACAAGAGCTCCGGTTTCCTGCCGCACGAGCGGGAGTGGATGACCGACGTCTTCGCCGACGGCAGCGGCTGGACCGACATCGTGCGGTATCGCCGCCCCGACCAGATCGGCCCGTACTCGTGGTGGAGCCAGCGTGGCAAGGCCTTCGACAACGACGCGGGCTGGCGGATCGACTACCACGTGGTGTCCGACGGACTGGTCGACCGGGCGGTGTCTGATCGAGTGGACCGGGCGAGCGCGTACGACATGCGGTGGTCCGACCACGCGCCGGTCACCGTCGTCTACGAGTAGGTACGAGAAGAGTGGCGACGACGACGAGGGCGGCTTCCGAGATCAGGCCTGCTGTCGCGGATGCCGCGCGGGCGACGGGTCCGTAACCTCGGCGCCATGCCGAAGTATGCCACCGCCGAACGTCCCGATCGAGCCGGCCTCGACGATTTCGTCCGCCCCCGGCACCGCGCCGTCCTCATCACCCGTCGGTCGTCCGGCGGGCTGCAGACCTCGCCGGTGACCTGCGGTGTCGACTCCGAGGGCAGGCTCGTCGTGGCCACCTATCCGCAGCGGTCGAAGGTGGCCAACATCCGCCGCGACCCGGCCGTGAGCGTGTGCGTACTGTCCGACGACTTCAACGGCCCGTACGTCCACCTCGATGGCACCGCGGAGATCGTCGACCTGCCCGAGGCGGTGGAGCCGCTGGTGGAGTACTTCCGCAGCATCGCCGGGGAGCACGACGACTGGGACGAGTACCGGGCGGCGATGGTGCGGCAGGGCAAGTGCCTCATCCGGGTGGCCATCGATGACTGGGGCCCGATAGCCACGGGTGGCTTCCCGCCGGAGATGGCGCCGCCCGCCGACCGCTGACAGTGCGGCAACCCCCCGCGCGAGGGCGTGGGCGGTGGGTTGTCGGGGACGTGGGAAGATGAACGCCATGTCTGAGCAGTCCTCCTCCGCAGCTCCCACGCCCGCAGAGCCGACCGGGTCGCAGGCGCCCGCGAAGCGCCAGCGCGTCCTGTCCGGCATTCAGCCGACCGCCGACTCGTACCACCTCGGCAACTACCTGGGCGCGGTGCGGCAGTGGGTCGAGCTGCAGGACGACTACGACGCGTACTACTTCATCCCCGACCTGCATGCGATCACCGTCAAGCAGGACCCCAAGGAGCTGCGCGAGCGTGTCTTCCGCGGTTGTGCGCAGCTGCTCGCGCTGGGGGTGGACCCCGCCCGGTCGGTGCTGTTCGTGCAGTCGCACGTCCCCGAACACGCCGAGCTGGCCTGGGTGCTGGGGTGCATCACCGGGTATGGCGAGGCCGCCCGGATGACGCAGTTCAAGGACAAGGCCGCCAAGCAGGGCACCGACGGCACGACGGTGGGTCTGTTCACCTACCCGGTGCTCATGGCCGCCGACATCCTGCTCTACCGCCCGCACCTGGTGCCGGTGGGCGAGGACCAGCGCCAGCACCTCGAGCTGACCCGCGACCTGGCGATGCGCTTCAATTCCCGCTACAAGAAGACGTTCGTGGTGCCGGAGGGCAAGATCCTCGAGGGTTCGGCCAAGATCTACGACCTGCAGGAGCCCACCGCCAAGATGAGCAAGTCCGGCGAGAACCCCAAGGGCGTCGTCAACCTGCTCGACGATCCCAAGGTTTCCGCCAAGCGCATCCGGAGCGCGGTCACCGACTCCGACGGGAACATCCGCTACGACCGCGAGATGAAGCCCGGCGTGTCCAACCTGCTGGCCATCCAGTCCGCCTTCACCGGGCGCGCGATCGCCGACATCGTCGCCGACTACCAGACCGCCGGAGCAGGCTACGGCGCGCTGAAGACAGACACGGCCGACGCCCTCGAGGCGTTCGTGACGCCGCTGCGTGGCCGGTTCGACGAGTACATGTCCGACCGTGCCGAGCTCGAACGGATCCTCGCCGACGGCGCGGACCGTGCCCGCGCGGTGGCCAGCCCGGTCCTCTCGCAGGTGTACCAGGCAGTCGGCTTCACCGCGCCCCGCCGTGGCTGACCAGTGATGATAGGCCCAAGAACTACTAGTCAGGTGTAGTAACTCTAGCGGCGGTCGAGTTCACGACGTTCATCGTCGACTGAAATGTCGACGTCACACTACGTCCTTAAAGTCGGACCCAGCTCATCGGAGACGAAGCTCCGACGAGCGGTCGTATCCCGTCACCTGACAAGGAGTCCACAATGGGTCTAGTTGCCGGTCTCATCGGAATCGTCGGCGATCTCCTTCACCTGCTTCTCGGTGGCCTGTAGGCGCCCGCCGGCGCCGGGGAATGGTGCCCCTCACCGGACGCGGTGAGGGGCACCTTCTCGTGCGGGACGGGGCTCAGGCCTCCGGCGTCCCCTGCTGGAACGTCTGACGCCACGACCCGCCGGAGTGGACCCAGACCGAACTGCGCAGCGTGGAACCGTCGCCCGACCGCTCCCGCCACACGAGCAGGATCGACTGCGCACCGACCCGGCGGGCCTCGATGAGATCCATCGTGCGTTCAGCCGTCGACCGACCGGATGATCCGGCGGCGGCGAGCCTGTCCGCGCGGGACCACACCTCGCCCCGGGCGCACACGTGGCTCCACGAGGGATCCAGCAACTCCTCCAGCCGGTCGCGGTCACCCCGGACCGCCTCCGTGAGCAGCGACCGCTCGAGATCCACGACCAGGTCCAGGTCCGTCCGGTCCGGCGCCTCGTCGGCGTCGTCGGCCAGGGAGAACAGATCGGGCTCGGCGGCGGAGGATGCCCTCGTCGTCGTCGCCTTCGTCGTCGTTTCCCTCGCCTTGCCCCCGCCTGCCGGGGCGGACGCCGGCACCGACGCGGACTCCGACCGCCGAACGGTGCCACCCGCCGCTGGGGGAGCGGCCGGGTCGTCGCCGGCGCCGACGGCCTGCGCGCCCGGATAACCCGGGCCGGCCTCCGGCTCCTTCTTGGCGGCATGCGCTTTTGCGGCGCCGTTGGCGAGGACGTCGGCCTTCTCGTTGAGCTCGTGGCCGGCGTGGCCCTTGACCCACTCGAACGTGACCTTGCGGCCCTGCATGGCCTCGTCGAGGGCCTTCATCACCTCGACGTTGAGCACGGGCTTGCCGTCGGACTTCTTCCAGCCCTTGCGCTTCCAGCTCGCCATCCACTTAGTGATGGAGTTGATGACGTACTGCGAGTCGCACAGGATGTGAAGTGGCTCCGGGGAGTGCGCTGTCTGACGCAAAAGGTCCAGGACAGCGGTGAGCTCGCCCTGGTTATTGGTGCCGCGCTTCCAGCCGCCGCAGCGCCACGTCGAGTCGTCGATGTACCAGGCCCAGCCGGCGGGGCCGGGATTTCCGAGGGCGGAGCCGTCCGCTGCGGCGATGATCGTCACGGTCGACGATCCTGCCACCGTGGCGGACGCGACCATTCACCGGCTCCCCGAGGCTGAGCCTCAATCCAAGATCCACCGATCAAATTACGATCCACCTACGGAATTCCCTAGGTGGATCGCAATTCGATAGGTGGATTGCCTGGCGCGGTGGAGTTGGGCGGCGTCTCGGCGTCCCGGCGACCGGGGGCCACCGAGCCCCGTCGCGCGTGTCAGCCCTGGAGGTCGCCGTCCTCGATGTCGTCGAGGTCGATCGGCCAGGTGTCCTTCTCCGCGCCGGATCGCCCCCCGCGCTGCTGTTCCTCGCGACGGGAGATTCTGGCAGCCTCGCGCATTTCGATGCCCTCGGTGACGAAGTCGCCGACCTCCTTGGCGATCGAGCCGATCGCGTCCGTGATGATGACGGCGATACGTCCCACCAGCGACGCGCCCGCCTGGACACCTGCCTGGAC
Source organism: Dietzia sp. DQ11-71 (assembly GCF_014144995.1). Lineage (NCBI taxonomy): Bacteria > Bacillati > Actinomycetota > Actinomycetes > Mycobacteriales > Dietziaceae > Dietzia > Dietzia sp. DQ11-71. The sequence goes on from NZ_JAALDT010000108.1 coordinate 14,246, forward strand.
CTGGTCCTTGTTGCGTTCGAAGTCGCTCATGGACCGCTCCCTTCGTCGGTGATGCCCTTAGACGGTACCCGCGGCTCAGGCGGCGACGGGAGTCTTCCTGCGCTCGATGATCACCGCCGGCGTGTCCGCCGCGGTGGGAGGCAGGGGCAGGGCGAGGCGGAACATCTTGACCCACACCGAGCCGACCTGCTTCCACAGCGGCCCGGTGTTGTATGGCAGCCCGTGCTCCTCACAGATCCGGCGCACCTCGACCGCGATCTCCGGGTACCGGTGCGCGGGCAGGTCCGGGAACAGGTGGTGCTCGATCTGGTGGGAGAGGTTGCCGGTGGCGAGGTGCATCAGCGGGCTGCCGGAGATGTTGGCCGACCCCAGCATCTGCCGGACGTACCACTCGCCGCGCGTCTCCTCGGCCGTCTCCTCCTGCGTGAAAACCTGCGCGCCGGACGGGAAGTGGCCGCAGAAGATCACCGAGAACGCCCACACGTTTCGCACGAGGTTGGCGGTGAGATTGCCGGCGAACGTCAGCGGGAACAGGGGGCCGGTCAGCGCCGGGTGGACGATGTAGTCCTTCGCCACCTGGCCGCGCACCTTGCGCCACCAGCCGGCGACGAGGCCCTTGACATCGGACCACTTGCGCTTGCCCTTGAGCACGTTGTCGTACTCCAGGTCGTGGAGCATCACGCCCCACTCGAAGAGCATCATCAGCGCGAACGCGTACACGGGGTTGCCCAGACGCAGCGGGGTCCACTTCTGCTCGTACTCCATCCGCAGCAGGCCGTAACCGATGTCGCGGTCCAGGTCGAGGATGTTGGTGTACGTGTGGTGCATGTAGTTGTGCGAGTGCCGCCACTGGTCCGACGGGCACACGTTGTCCCACTCGAAGCTGGACGAGTGGAGCATGTCGTCGCGCATCCAGTCGTACTGGCCGTGCATGACGTTGTGGCCGATCTCCATGTTGTCGAGGATCTTGGACGCGCTCAGCGCGGCGACGCCGGCCAGCCAGGCCGGGGGCAGGAAGCCGAGGAACATCAGCCCGCGGCCGGCCAACTCCAGGCGGCGTTGGGTGCGCACCACCCGCAGGATGTAGTCGCGGTCGGCGGTGCCGAGGTCGGCCCTCACGCGGTCGCGGATGGCATCGAGTTCGCGGCCGATGATCTCGACCGACTCGGCCGACAGCACGATCGGCTCGGGGCCGGGGGTCTTCGCGGTCTTCGCGTCGGCGGACTTGTCGGCCGCCTTGCCGGCCGCCTTGCCGCTGGCCTTCGGCGGCTTCGCGGCCTTCGGCGCCTTCGGGGTGGTGGACTTCTTCGGGCGGAGGCCGGGCAGTTGCAGGAGGGTCATGATGGGGTCCTTCCGGGTCGTTCCGGGCGGGTGGTGGTGAAGGTGGTCAGAGCTCGATCTCGACGTCGCCCACGGGCGCGTTGACGCAGATCTGGACGTGGCAGTCGGGCGTGGAGTCGACCTCGCCGGTGCGCAGATCGCGGGTGGTGCCGGAGACGCGCACGGCCGTGCAGGTGTGGCAGATGCCCATCCGGCAGCCGTGCTGGGGGCTCAGGCCGGCGGCCTCGGCGCCCTCGAGCAGGGTGGTTCCCTCGCTCCGGGCGGTGATGCCGCTGCGCAGGTGGGTCACGGTGCCGCCGTCCCCGTCGGGCACCGGCCCGGTCGCGGAGGTGAAACGCTCACGCAGGACGCCGGAGAACCGCTCGGCACCGAGGACCTCCTCGAGGCCCCGGGCCAGCGGTTCGGGGCCGCAGAGGAACACCGCGGCGTCATCGTGCCAGGGGGCTGTCTCCTCGAGATGGTCGGCGGAGAGGTGGCCGGACAGGCCGCTGGGGGTCGTCCCCTCGGCGGTGGGGACCACCGTGACCGTCACCCCGGACCGGGCCAGCTCACGGAGCTGGTCCCGGAAGGGCACGTCCTCCACGCGGCGGGCGTAGTGCAGCCACGCCACGCGGCCCGGCGCCCCGTCGGCACAGTGGCCGTCTGAGGCGAGCGTCGAGGCGATCGCCAGCATCGGGGTGATGCCGCTGCCGCCGCTGACCAGCAGCACATCGGCGGGGCGGGCCTCGGGCAATGCCATCTCGCCGACCGGGTTACCCAGGAGAAGTCGCATCCCGGGCGCGGCCTCGTCCCAGAGATGGTTCGAGACCACGCCGTCGGGGTGCCTGCGAACGGCGATGGTCGCCAACCCGTCGCGGCGGGACGCCGGATCGACGGGGGAGTAGTGGCGGCGGTGGACGACGCCGTCCACCACGACCCCGATCTCTAGCGCGGCGCCGGGGGCGGGGCGGTCGACCCCGGCGGGCAACCGCAGGGTGAGGACCGTGACGTCGGGGACCGGCCGGTCGACTGTCACGACGGTCGCCCCGGTGGGGTCGTCGGACCAGTCCACGCCCAGGGAGCGGACGTAGTGTTCGACCGGATGGGGAGTGAGTAGGGTGCGCGTGACCCTGCGGGAGAAGAGTCTGCGGATGGGCGGGGCGGTCATGTGGACCTCCGTCGAGGATATGGGTCGGTGTGGTCGGACGCCGTCGGATGCGGTCGCTCCCCGGCGGTCGTCGCGCCTCGCACCGGGTCGGTGCCGTCGCGGTCGGGGTGCGCATCCGTCCGGTTCGACCACCGGACGTTTTTGAGTGTACAGCCGTTCTCTGAAATGGGAAGAGGGTCGATTTGTGGCCCGGCCCACACCCCGCGGACGGGTGGTTTCTGACGCGTCAGTCCAGGCTGTCGATAGGATGGCGAATGTGACGACGCCCAGGACACGTGCGGAACAGAAGCGGCACACCCGTGCACTCATCGTCGAGGCGGGCCGGAACGGGGTGGCCACGCGCGGCTTCACCGGGCTCGTCGTCCGCGAACTCGCGCGCGAGGTCGGCATCGTCCCCACCGCCTTCTACCGGCACTTCGAGTCCGTCGACGACCTCGCATCGGAACTCGCGTCCGGCGCGGCCGACGCCCTCGGGACGTTCATCGACGAGCTGATCTCCACCGCGACCGACGACCCCGCGACCGACTGGCCCCGCCTGGCCTCCGCCGCCGCCACCCGGGATCCGCAGACCTGGGCCATGCTCGCCCGCGGCCTGGTAGACACCGCGCATCCAGACCACCGGATCCTCGCGGCCGCCGTCGATTCCGCCCGCCGCCGGCTGGGGATCACCCTGGGTCGGCTCGAGACGCTCTCCGGAGCGGACGACACCTCCATCGACATCGCGGCCGACCTCGTCGTCGTCGTCCTCCTCCGCGCCCTCGTCGAGATGGCCGACGATTCCGACGCCCGCACCACGGTCGACGAGTGCGCCGTGCGTCTGCGGGTCATTCTCGCCGGCGCCGGCGCCGTCTCCTGACCGGCCGTTCCCCGGCCGTACGCGCCGACGCGGCGGCCGCTACGGACGTGGGGCCGGGCCCCGGGCTAGTTCCGTGACCGCAGTGTGAGGACCGCCCCGGCCACCACGACGAGTCCCGCCGCGCCCAGCGCCAGCC
>NZ_JAALDT010000109.1:0-2900 GCF_014144995.1 Dietzia sp. DQ11-71
CCGAACTGTTCGCCCTGGAGCTCCATTCGCGTGGCGTCCGCGGTGTCCGCGCGGTGGACGGCGGCCACGACGCACTCCGGGCCGCCCGGGCGCTGGCCCTGCTCTCCGGGGCCGACCACCTGCTGCGGGAGCGCTCGGCCATTTCGGCACACTGAGCCCGGTCGACCGGGGGCGTCGGCACGCCGGCGCCGGTACGGTCGCACCATGACGGACATCTCCGCGGACCTGCTGGCCGAGATCCTCGACGAGGTCCGGGAGGACGCCTCCGGCGACGTCGTCCCCCACCTCGGCGACTACGAGCATCCCCACCCGGACGCCCTCGCGCTGGCGGTCTGCGACCTGGACGGCCACGTCGTCTCGGCCGGTGATGACGAGACGCTCTTCGACCTGCAGTCCGCGTCCAAACCGTTCGTCTACGCGCTCGCGCTGGACCAGAAGGGCGTCGACGTGGTCGCGAAGCGGATCGGGGTGGAACCCTCCGGGGACCCGTTCAACGAGATCTCCCTCGAGGCCGGCACCGGCCGCGCCCCCAACGCCCTCGTCAACGCCGGCGCGCTCGCCGCGCACGCGCTGGTGGGGGAGGAGGACGACGACGAGGACACCCGTTTCGAACAGATCCGCGTGATGTTCTCCCGCCTCGTGGGCCGGGAGGTCGAGGTCGACCAGCAGATCATCGACATCGAGGCCCGGAGCGCCCACCGGAACCAGGCGCTCGCGCATCTGCTGGCGGAGGAGGGCACCCTGGCCGACGACCCCCACCAGGTGGTGTCCGGGTACGGCCGGCAGTGCGCGATCCGGGTGGACACCCGCGAGCTGGCGCACATGGCCGCGATGTTCGCGGGCGGCGGACGGTTGCCGGGTGACGGTGAGCAGGTCCTGGGTCGACGGGCGGTGCGCTACGCCAACAGTGTGATGTTCACGTGCGGCATGTACGACGCGGCCGGGGACTGGGTCTACCAGGTGGGTCTGCCCGCCAAGAGCGGCGTCTCGGGGTGCCTGTTCGCGGTGGTGCCCGGCCGGCTCGGGGTGGCCGCGTACTCGCCCCGGTTGGACGAGCACGGCAACAGTGTGCGCGCCGCCGCCGCGATCGAGGCGCTGTCCGACCGACTGGAGCTGCACGTCCTCGACATGGCCTGAGGCCGACGGGTCGCAGCCCACGGGTTCGGTCCCCGGGCCGGTCACGACTATCCTCGACAGTCGTGACCGATTCGACTCCCGCCGCGCCCGGGGCCGCCACCGGTGAGCCCGCCGACGACACCCCTGAGCAGCTGCGCATCCGCCGCGACAAGCGGCAGCGCATCCTCGACTCCGGGGCGCAGGCCTACCCGGTGGAGGTCCCCCGTACCCACGGGCTCGCCGAGATCACCTCGGACCCCCGCTTCACCGCGCTGGAACCGGGTGAGGAGACCGACGCCCGGGTCTCGGTGGCGGGCCGGGTCCTGTTCATCCGCAACACCGGCAAGCTGTGCTTCGTGCGCCTGCAGGACGGTCTCGACCCGTCGGCGGACCTGTCCGCCCCGGTGGCGGAGGGGGAGGTGGGACCGCTCACGCCGCAGCTGCAGGTGATGCTCTCGCTGGCAGCCGTCGGCCAGGAGCGGCTCGACGCGTGGAAGCAGGACGTCGACCTGGGTGACCACGTCTCGGTGACCGGCCGGGTCGTCCGGTCCAAGCGCGGTGAGCTGTCCGTCATGGCCGATTCCTGGGTGCTGGCGGCCAAGTCGCTGCGCCCGCTGCCGGTGGCGCACAAGGAGCTGAGCGAGGACACGCGCGTCCGCCAGCGCTACACCGACCTGATCATGCGGGACGCCGCCCGCCGCAACGCCATCACGCGCATCAAGGTGGTCCGCGCCTTGCGTGACGCGCTGGAGAGGCGCGGCTTCCTCGAGGTGGAGACGCCGATGCTGCAGACGCTGCACGGCGGCGCGGCGGCCCGGCCGTTCATCACCCATTCCAACGCGCTCGATCTGGACTTGTACCTGCGCATCGCCCCCGAGCTGTTCCTCAAGCGGTGCGTGGTGGGCGGGATCGAGCGGGTCTTCGAGATCAACCGCAACTTCCGCAACGAGGGCGTGGACTCCTCGCACAGTCCCGAGTTCGCGATGCTCGAGACCTATCAGGCCTACGGGGACTACGACACCTCGGCCACAATGATCCGCGAGGTCATCCAGGAGGTCGCGCACGCGGTGTTCGGCTCCACGACGGTCACGCTCGCCGACGGCACCGAGTACGACCTCGGCGGGCAGTGGCGCGAGATGCGGATGTACCCGTCCCTCAACGAGGCGCTGCGCGCCAAGCACCCCGGGGTGGTGGGGGACGACGACGAGGACCCCGTCACGGTCGACTCGACGGTCGACGAGCTCACCGAACTGGCGGGGAAGGTCGGTCTCGAGGTCCCCAGTGGCCAGGGGTGGCTGCACGGCAAGCTCGTCGAGGAGCTCTGGGAGCACCTGTGCGGCGATCAGCTCGACGGACCGGTCTTCGTGCGGGACTTCCCCGTGGAGACCTCGCCGTTGACCCGCGATCACCGCACCGACCGCGGGGTCACCGAGAAGTGGGACCTGTACGTCCGCGGATTCGAGCTGGCGACCGGCTACTCGGAGCTCGTCGATCCCGTCATCCAGCGTCAGCGCTTCGAGGACCAGGCACGGCTCGCGGCGGCGGGTGACGACGAGGCGATGGTGCTCGACGAGGAATTCCTCGCCGCGATGGAGCAGGGCATGCCGCCGACCACCGGGCTCGGGATGGGGATCGACCGACTGCTCATGGCGTTGACCGGCCTGGGCATCCGCGAGACCATCCTGTTCCCGATGGTCAAGCCGCTGCCACGCGACTGACGGCGGCGGCCGGGTGGGGCTGCGGCCCGGTCGGCGCTCGGGTCGCCGGTCAAGGCGCCCCCGCGC
>NZ_JAALDT010000010.1:0-3906 GCF_014144995.1 Dietzia sp. DQ11-71
CACCCGCGCCGAGTTCTCCAACGCGGTCACCCACGAGGGGGCGCTGACCGTCGACGACGTCCTCGACCGTCGCAGCCGCATCGGGCTGGTGGCCACCGATCGGGCCGCCGCCGAGCCGGTCGCCCGTCAGGCCCTCGCCGCGGGACGGGCCGCCGCGGACTGACTGCCGGTACGCCTTCCGCGCCTGTCGCGACCCGACTGGAGCCGACGGGCGCCGGGAGGCCTTAGTCGAATCTCCGGACCAGCTGCAGAAACTCCGTGCCGTAGTCGAGCTGGGTCTGCAGGTCGCGATAGCGGGCCTCCGCCTCCGAGCGGATCTCCTCGACCGTCGTCCGGGCCGCGTGCCAGTCGTCGAGCTCCACCGAACCCGAGCCGCGGCCCGCCGAGAGGACGTCCGTCGCCCGGAGGAACTGCCTCATGCGTTCCAACGAGAACCCCAGGGGCTTCATCCGCCGCACCAGGAGCAGTCGCTGGACATCCGCATCGGTGTAGAGCCGGAACCCACCGGCGGTGTGACCGGAGGGCACCACCAGGCCGAGCTCGTCGTAGTGACGGAGGGTGCGGATCGACAGACCGGTGATCTCGGCGACCTCGCCGATCTTGCGCACCGCGTCGTCCGACATCGTTCTCCTTGTGGGCTTGTTCACACTCATGGGCTCGGGTTCGCGCTCGGCCAACTCTACCGTTACGGTACATTCAAAATCTCCCGTTACGGGAGAGTGTGTCATGCCCCTACGTGGTGAGGAAGATTCTCCGTGACAGCTCCCGCGACCACGCCCGGGGCCGCTCCCGCTCCCGGCGTCGACGATGACGGTCTGGCGCCCGTCGGTGTCCTCGCGTCATTCAGGTACGCCCTTTCCTCGGCCCGGCGGCTGCGCACCGAGGTGCTGGCAGGACTGGTCGTCGCCCTCGCGCTGATCCCCGAGGCCATCTCGTTCTCGATCCTCGCCGGAGTCGACCCGCGGGTGGGGCTGTTCGCCTCGTTCACGATGGCCGTGACGATCGCCTTCACCGGCGGGCGGCCGGCGATGATCTCCGCCGCCACGGGCGCGATCGCTCTGGTCATCGCCCCCGTGGCGCGTGACTACGGAATGGACTACCTCGTCGCCACAGTGCTGCTGGCCGGCATCTTCCAGGTGGTCCTCAGCCTGATCGGCGTGGGCCGGCTCATGCGCTTCATCCCCCGCAGCGTGATGGTCGGGTTCGTCAACGCCCTGGCGATCCTCATCTTCACCGCGCAGATCCCGCACCTGCTCGGGGTGCCCTGGCTGGTCTACCCGATGGTCGCGGCCGGCATCGGCATCATGGTGTTCTTCCCCCGGCTCTCGGCCGCGGTTCCCGCACCGCTGATCGCGATCGTGGCGATCACCGCCGTCGTGGTGCTGTTCGGCTGGACCATGCCCAACGTGCGCGACCAGGGTGAACTGCCCGACTCGCTGCCGTCGCTGTTCATCCCCGACGTGCCGTGGACCATGGAGACGCTCCAGATCATCGCCCCCTACGCCCTGGCGATGGCCCTGGTCGGGCTCATGGAGTCCCTGATGACCGCCAAACTCGTCGACGACCTCACCGAGGTGCGCACCGACAAGACCCGCGAGGGCTGGGGCCAGGGTGTGGCCAACATCGTCACCAGCTTCTTCGGCGGCATGGGCGGTTGCGCGATGATCGGCCAGACCATGATCAACGTCAAGCAGTCGGGCGCCCGCACCCGCCTGTCGACCCTCCTGGCGGGCGTCTTCCTGCTCATCCTCGTCGTCGCACTGGGCGACATCGTCGGCCTGATCCCCATGGCCGCTCTCGTCGCGGTGATGATCATGGTCTCCGTGGCCACCCTGGACTGGCACTCCATCCATCCCCGCACCCTGCGTCTGATGCCGCTCAGCGAGACGGTCGTCATGATCGTCACCGTGGCCGCCACCGTGATCACCCACAACCTGGCCATCGGCGTCGTCCTCGGCGTCCTCACCGCGATGGTCATGTTCGCCCGCCGGGTCGCGCACATGACGAGCCTGGAGAAGGTCTCGGAGCTCGACGTGAATCACGACGGCACCATCGACATCCGTACCTACCGGGTCCGCGGGGAACTGTTCTGGGCCTCCAGCAATGATCTGGTCTACCTGTTCGACTACTCGGGCGATCCCCAGCACGTTGTCATCGACCTGACCGAGGCCGACATCTGGGACGCCTCCACCGTGGCCACCCTGGATGCGATCAGCCACAAGTACGCGGCCAAGGGCAAGACGGTCGAGATCATCGGCCTCGACGGGGCCAGCCAGGAGCGACTGGAGAAGCTCTCCGGCAACCTCGGTGAGGGGCACTGACCTGACCCGACCCGGCCTGACCAGACCGTATCCTGGTCGACCGCACCCCGTTCCGGACCGAAAGGAGCGCTACCCGATGCACACCCTCCCGAAGCCGGGGAGCGCGCTGCGCCTGGCAGGTCTGATCCTGACCGCGGCCGTGATCACCGCGGTCATGGTGCGAGCCGCCACCGAGTTCATGCTGGACCTCCAGGTGTTCCAGGACGCCGGACGGGCCCTGCTGGCCGGGGCGGACCTGTACTCCGAGGGCTTTCCCACCCGCTCGGGCTTCAGGTTCATCTACCCGCCGTTCGGCGCCGTCGTCTTCCTGCCGCTGGCGCCACTCGGAGCCACTGTCGCCCAACTCGCCTGGACCGCCGCCACGGTGGTCGCGGTCTGGGCGATCCTGGCCATGGCCGCGTCCCGGCTCCAGCTTCAGGGCGCACGAACCCTGGCCCTGGCACTGACCGGCGTGGCGCTGCTGTTCGAGCCGGTCCGCGCGAACATCGGCTTCGGCCAGATCAACATCTTCCTGTTCCTCATGGTCACCGCCGACGTCCTGGGCTTCACTCCCCGCCGCGCCCGCGGCGTCTTGCTCGGGCTGGCCGCCGGCATCAAGATCACCCCGGCCGCGTTCGGCGTTCTGTTCCTCGTCCGTAGAGACTGGGCGTCCCTGGCACGGGCGGTTGGGACAGTCGCGGCCACGATCGGCCTCGGGCACCTCATCCGCCCGGCCGAGTCCTGGCATTTCTGGACCGCCGAGTTCTTCCTCACCGAACGGGGCGGCACACGGCACTTCGTCCCCAACCAGGCCCTGAGCGGCCTGCTGGCCCGGGCCCGGATCCCCGCCGAGCACCTCGACCCGCCCGTCTACGGCTTCTTCCTGCTCGTCGCCGCGGCAGCCACCTGGGGAGCCTGGCGACTGACCCGGGACAACCGGCCCGTCGACGCCCTACTCCTGGTCGCCCTCGGGGTCTTCATCGCCTCTCCGGTGGCGGTGACCCACCACTGGTCCGGCGTGATCATCGCCATCCCGCTACTACTGACCGCCCGGCGCAGACCGGTCCGGATCGCGGTGGCGGTCCTGGTCCTCACCCACCTGATCGGCACGCACTACGCCTACGCGCTCACCGCGGTCGACCCAGCCGCCCACGTGCTGCAGTGGCTCATCGGCAACGCGCAGGGTGTGAGCGGAATCGCCGCGTTCGCGATGCTGCTCGGCGACGCCGCTCTGGGCGACGCCGCTCTGGGCGGCGGCGCCCCCGGGCGGCGTCAGCCGATCCGTTCGGGCGCCTGGAACTCGGCCTCGAACCTGTCGTAGGAGAAGGTGGCGAGGGCGCGGGCGCGGTCCAGCCCGAGTTCGCGTACCGCCTCGGCGAACCGCGCGACATCGGCGTCGCTGTCATCCGCGCCCGTCGCGATCGTCACGCGAGCGCCGCTCAGCGGACGCATCCGCCCACCTCGGGCGGTGGCCTCGGCCGTGACCCGCACCGGCTGACCGTCGAGGACCTGCACGCAGTTCATGGCGAGTGACTGGCTGCCGGGGATCGGGACCCCGACGCGGGTGTCCAGCCTGAGATCGACCCCGCCGGCGCCCGCCGACCCG
>NZ_JAALDT010000110.1:0-14875 GCF_014144995.1 Dietzia sp. DQ11-71
AGTTCGGCCACGCGCCCGGGCCCTGGCCCGCGAGCACGCGTTCGCCGATCTGGATCTGCTGCTCGCGCGTGGCCTGGTCGGCCGTCGCGGCGAACTCGCCGCCGCCGTAGCCGCTCCACGTCTGGGCCGCGAACTGCAGGCCGCCGTAGTAGCCGTTGCCGGTGTTGATGTGCCAGTCGCCACCGGACTCACACTGCGCGACCTGGTCCCACGTGCTCGGCGGGGCCGCGTTCGCCGCCGGAGCGGCCAGTGACGCGCCCCCGGCGGCGATACCGCCGGCCATGATCGCGCCGGTCAGGGTTCGTACGAGCTTCTTCTGCATCCCTCGTGACCTCCTGTGGGTCTCGTATCGTGAGTCGATCTCTTGTCGTGCGTCGATCTACTGTCGTGGCGGCCGACACTACGAACCGACCGGCGGGCCCCCCGCAACCCCCTCCGCGGGTCCGGGGCCGGGGCCGAGCAGCACACGGGGGCACGGCGGGGACGGATCATTGCTGGTCACCGCACCGGTTCGGCGGGATCGACGCCAGGCGGGACCGGTCGCGTGAGAAGGCTCACCTCGTCGTCGTCGACCCGCCGGATGTCCAGGCACCCCTAGGAGACTGCTGAACAAGCTGCGATCCTGGCACGGCCGGTGTGCGTGAGGGTCCGGTTGGCCGTCGCGCGAAGTGCGGGGCTTGAGATTTCTGGGTTCGGCGACAGTTGCGTGGCGCCCACCGCGGGTTGTTCGAGCCTCTGCTGGGGCGAGAATGCCTGGCCCCGGCCCGCTGATCAGGCCAGGGCCCAGGTTCCGTTCTGGCTCGTCAGTCCCATCGCGAGTAGCCGGCGCAGATTCAGGGCGGCAACGCGGTGGTGGAGCCAGTTGTTGTTCTTCTCGACCCCGCGGTACGGCACGCGGCGGGCACCTCGGGTCAGCCAGGCGATCGAGCGTTCCACCATCGGTCGGTGCTGGCGGTAGACGGTCTGGAAGTCCTCATCGCCGGCCCGCTGGCGGTGCTGGCGTTGCAGCAGGTGGTGCTCGCCGAGCACGACTTTGCGCCCCGTGGCTGAGGTGGTGCACCGCTGGCGCCGCGGGCAGCCACGACACGCCGCCCCGAAGGTGGCAGTGCCCTTGGCAGACAGGCCACGGGTGATGTTGCCGGGGCAGGTCAGGGTGCCCGCCACGGCGTCGAAGGTGAAGTCATCCAGGGTGAACCCGCCCTCGACCGCGGGCCGTAGCGGCCACGGCTTGACCAGGGGCAGCCACTGCTTGCCCGCCAGGGTGTGCAGCATGTCGCCGCTGGCATAGGCGGAATCGCCGAGCACCTCGACCTGCTCGCCGTCGCTGATGGTGGGATCGGCAGTGACCAGTGCCGCACCGACAGCGGCATCGGAGTTGGTCGGACCGTTGGGCTTGGTCAGGGAGCACATGGTGGTCAGGCCGGTGTCGGGCTCGACCACGATGTGGGCCTTGAACCCGTCCTGGCGGCGCTGCCGGGTCTTGTGGGCGTGGCGGGCATCGGGGTCCACGGTGGAGATCACCCGATCCGGGGCGGTGCGGCGGGCGATGCGCCACCGCCCGTCGGTGCCGTCTGAATCCTCAGCCGGTTCGACGTCCTGCCCTGCCACCAGCGCCAACAGGGCGACCGCTTCGGCCGGCTTGCCGCCGGCGGCGGTGATCGCCTGAACATCCAGGGCTGCCAGCAGCGCCAGAGCATCGGCCACCAGGGCGGAGACCAACTCATCACGGGCGGCCTGGTCATCCCAGGCGATGCGCGGCTTACCGGCCGCGGTGTAGTCCTGCCCGCACACCGCCGTCAGCCGGATGCACTCGGTTGCGATCAACTCCTTCGCCCCGGGCACCTCACGGCCGACCCGCCGGATCTGGGCGATCAGCTGGGTGATCGTGTCCTGACGGGCCACCGCGTCATCCAAGACCGTTGAATCCAGCGCCCGGCGGGTCTTGGTCTTGACCGCACCGGTCTCGGCGATGACCTGACGCACCACCTCGAAGATCCGCTGCGGTCGATCGCTGGCCGCCAGGCGGCGTCGCCAATAGGTCAACGTGGACGGATTAAAGCCCTTCGCATCGATTGCGTACCCGCAGGCGGCCTTCCACCGCAGGTCGAAGGTCAGCGCGTCTACCGCCTCCCGGTCGGAATACCCGTACAGCGCTTGCAGAACGATCACCGAGGCGATCACCTCACCCGGGATCGAGGGCCGGCCCCGCCCCGAGGGAAACAGGTCGGCGAACAACTCGTCCGGGAACAAGCGGTCACGGTGCTCGGCCAGCAACGCGAACACGCTGCCGGGCTCGAGCAGATGCCCCGCCACCGACTCCACATCCAACAACTCACGCTGCCGATCCGACTCACCCTGCATGACCCACATCATTTCAGGGCCACCCCAACCCCGCGGGCCGGACACGCACTTTGTTCAGCAGTCTCCTAGGCTCGTCGACATGACCGAACACCGGGTGGACATCGACGGCCGCACGGTGGCCGTGCACGAGTGCGGAGATCCCGCGGGGGCGCCGCTCATCCACTTCCACGGCACGCCGGGATCACGGCTCGAGGCGGACTTCGGGGCTAGGCTCGCCGAACGGGCCGGCGTCCGCGTGATCGGATTCGACCGACCCGGGTACGGCCGGTCGGACGCAGGGCCGATCAGCCTGGCCGGCGTCACACGTGATGTAGAGGCGATCGCCGACGCCCTGGGCCTCGGGCGGTTCGCGGTGTCGGCGTGGTCGGGGGGTGGGGCGTTCGCGCTGGCCACCGCCGCGGCGCTGCCCGGGCGGGTGCTGCGGGTCGGGGTCTGCGGTGGTCTCGCGCCGTACGAGGGCAGGCCGGGCGCGCGGGAATCACTCACGCCGAACGACCTCGACGCGCTGTCGCACCTGCCCGACGACCCGGCCCGGGCGGCGGAGGTGTTCCGCACCGGCAACTCCGACTTCCTCGACGCGATGCTCTCGGTCCGCGACGACGAGGCGACGCCCTGGGTCGACTGGATGTTCGCGGCCAGCGACCCGGCCGTGGTCGCGGACCCCGACGCCCGACACGCCCTGTTCGTCAACTTCCGCGAGGCGCTGCACCGGGGCGCCGACGCGATCGCGTGGGACAACGTCGCGTTTGTGGGGCCCTGGGGTTTCCGGGTCGAGGACATCGCCGCGCCGGTGCTGCTCTGGTACGGCGACGACGACGAGATCGCCCCACCCGACCACGGGCGATGGCTCGCCGCGCATCTGGCCTCGGCCCACCTGACGGTCTACGAGGGCCAGGGGCACCTGCTGCCGCTGGCCCACTGGGACGAGATGCTGCGCGCGCTGACCGCGCCGGCGTGAGGTCGCCCGTGTGAGCTCGCCCGCTCGAGCCGGCGGGAGAGATGGCCGTGCACTCCCGCCGCCCGGCGCACATACTGGCCGCATGAGTGACTACACGAAGGGCGACCACGTCGAGTGGAACTCCGAGGCCGGGATGGTGCGCGGCGTGATCCGCGAGATCCACACCGAGGACGTCGAGTTCAAGGGGCGCATGCGGCGCTGCAGCACGGACGAACCGCAGTACGAGATCGAGAGCGACAAGACCGGCCACCAGGCCATGCACAAGGGCTCGGCGCTACGGAAGATCGACTAGCCGGGGCCGGCGCGCGCGGGGGGCCGGCTCGCGCACAGGCAGGAGCAGCCCGCGCTGCGGCGGGGGCTGCGGCGGGAGCAACCCGCCACGATTGGCACATCCACGTGCGATCCACCGACGGAGGCCCATCGGTGGATCGCACTCGGATAGGTGGATTTCGGCTGTTACGGACGCGGGCCGGCGGTCACGCCCGAGCTCAGCCGGAGACGGCGGAGGCGAGGTTGGACAGCGAATCCTCCATCTGCTGCTCCGACACCAGTGGGAACGACACCTTCTTGAGCACGTCCTTGTCCGTGACCTTGGACCAGTCGTAGGTGTGACGCACCAGCGTGGAGTCCGGGCCCTGCGCCTCGAGCTCCCAGACCCACTCCCAGCCCTTGGGGTCGGTACCGGCGGGCGCGGGCTGCCACGCCAGGATCTTGTCCTTGCCGAATCCGGTCACGTGGTTGTCCATGCGGTACTCACCGCCCATGTGCTCGCCCTCCATGTCCATGGAGAAGACGTCGCCGACCTGCTGGATGCGGTCGGACTTGTAGTCGCCCCGGACGAAGCCCGACCCGTCGAGACGGGCGTGGTTCTCCGGGTTGGAGAGGAACTCGAAGATCTCGGCCGCCGAGTGGTCGATCACGCGCTCGACGGTGATGGCAGTGGAATTACTCATGACCCCACCGTGCACCCCGGGGCAGCGGAACGCATCCGGTCGGTCGTCCGCTCCCAATTCACCGTGGATTCACCCCGATAGCCCTAGCCCGACCGATGCGGGTGCCAGGATGGGATATCGATTCGAAGGTCCTAGATTGGGAGTGGTCGCTGTGTCGAGGTCTGTTGGTCGCCGGGCGGTTCTGGCGTCGGTCGCGGTGTTCGCGGCCGGCGCCCTCGGATTGGCGGGCTGTTCCGAGCCCGCCACCACGGGCTCCGGCGCGACGTCCGACTCCGCGGCCGCGTCCGGGGAGGTCACCCTGTACACCTCGGAACCCCAGGCCAAGATCGACGAGATCATCTCCGCGTTCAACGAGGAGCAGCCGGACATCGAGGTGAAGGTCTTCCGTGCGGGCACCGGCGACCTCAAGGCCCGCATCGAGGCGGAGCGGAGCACCGGCGCGGTGGCCGCCGACATCCTGCTCGCGGCCGACGTCCCGACGTTCGAGCAGTACAAGGACCAGGACCTCTTCCAGGAGTTCGAGCCGAGCGAGGCCGACGCCATCGAGGATGTCGCCGTCGACCCGGACGGGTTCTACGTCGGCACCCGCATCATCCCCACCGTGATCGCCTACAACACAGGCGACGTCACGGACCCGCCCACGTCCTGGGCCGAGCTGGCCGAACCGGAGTACCTCGACCGGATCATCCTGCCCAACCCGGACGTCTCCGGTGCGGCCGCCTTCAACGCAGCGGCGTGGAGCCTGCAGCCCGACCTCGGCGAGGAGTGGATCAACCGGCTCGGCGCCAACAACCCGCAGGTCGCCGAGTCGAACGGCCCCGTCTCCCAGGCCGTCGCCGAGGGATCCAAGCCCGTCGGCATCGTGGTGGACTACCTGGTCCGCGATCTCGCCGCGCAGGGCTCGCCCATCGCCGTGAGCTACCCGAGCGAGGGCGTCCCCTACATCACCCAGCCCGGCGCGGTCTTCGCCGACGCCCCGAACCCCGAGGCCGCCAAGCTCTTCCTCGACTTCATCGTGTCCCAGAAGGGCCAGCAGATCGCGGTCGAGCAGAACTACCTGCCCGTCCGCGACGACGCCGGAACCCCCGAGGGCGCCCCGGCGCTCACCGACATCACGCTGTTCGACCAGGACCTCGAGGCGATCGCCGCCTCCCAGGACGAGGCCGTGGCCGCCTTCAACGCCGCCGTCCGGTAGGTGACGCTCCCCCTCCGGCTGGCACTGTGGGCGTCCCTCGCGGGCGTCATGGTGCTGCCCCTGGCCCTGGTCATCTCCCTGGGGCTGGGGGCGAACCACCTCCCTGAACTCATCGACCAGGGCCTGCTCCGCGCCACCGCCAACAGTCTCGTCAGCTCACTGCTCTCGGCGATCGGGGCGGTCATCATCGGCACGCTGATGGCGTTCCTGCTCGACCGCACCGACCTGCCCGGTCGCGGCGCGCTCCGACTGTTGCTGCTCACCCCGCTGTTCATCCCGCCGTTCATCGGCGCCATCGCGTGGAGCGGCCTGCTCACCGACGGCGGCCTGGTGGACCGGGTGCTGGGATTCTCCCCGTGGAACTTCTACGGCGGGCCCGGGGTGGTCTTCCTCCTCACCCTGCACGCCTACCCGATGGCCTACTTCGTGGTGGCCGCGGCGCTGCGCAGGATCCCCGCCGAACTGGAGGAGGCGAGCCGCCTCTCCGGTGCCCGGCCGTCGCGGACGCAGGTCGACATCACGCTGCCGCTGATCCGCCCGGCCATGGCAGCGGCGTTCACCCTGACCTTCGTCAGCGGGATCGGCGACTTCGGCATCCCCGTCATCGTCGGCCTCCCGGCCGGGTACGAGACGCTCTCCACCATGGTCTACCGGTTCCTCGAGTCGGGTTCCGTGGCCTCACCGCTGCAGACCGTCTCCCAGATCGGGGTGGTGCTGCTCCTGCTCGGCGTCCTGGGCACGCTGCTGGACCGGCAGGTCACCAAGGGGTCCGTGGAGTTCGGCGGCACCGGACGTCCCGCCGACCCCCAGGCCCTCGGCCGTGCGCGCGTCCCGCTCGGGGTGATCGCGTGGGTCGTCAGCGTCGTGGTGACCCTCGCCCCGCTCGTCGGGCTGGCCGTCCGGGCGCTCCTGCCCGCCCCGGGGGTCCCGCTCACCCTCGAGACCGCGACCCTGGACAACTTCCGCCGCGCGCTCACCGCCTCGACCACCATCGACGGCGTGACCAACTCCGTGGTGCTCGCCCTCGGCGCCGCCGTGGTCTGTGGCGTCCTCGGCCTGCTCGTCGCGCTGTTCACCACGCGGTTGGCCGGTCGTGACCGGGAGCCGATGCTCCTGTCGGTGCTGCTCCCGCAGGCCGTGCCGGGCCTCGTGATCGCCACCGGGTGGCTCATCCTCGGCCGCTACACCGGGCTGTTCAACACCCGCTGGGTCATCCTCGGCGCGTACGTCACGGCGTTCACGGCGATCGTCGTCCAGACCGTCCGCGGACCGCTCGCGGGGATCCACTCGTCGATGGAGGAGGCCGCGCGGATCGGCGGGGCGAAGGCGCTGCGCTCCCGCCTCGACACCAGCGTGCGCCTGGCGTTGCCGTCGGTCGGGATCGGCATGATCATGGTCGCGGTGACGGCGGTCCGCGAACTCACGCTCTCGGTCCTGCTCGTCGCGCCCGGCACCCAGACCCTCGGCGTGGTGATCTTCCAGTACCAGCGGGCGGGGGACTACAACGCCTCCTCCGCCCTGTCCGTGGTCCTCATGGTGGTGGGCCTGCTGGTCCTGGCCGCCTTCGGCGCCCGCTACAGCCGACCCGCCACCGGGTCCGAATCCGCACCCAGGAGTATCCGTGCCTGAACTCGTCGCCCACGGCGTCGGCGTCCGCTTCGGCGAGACCGTCGCCCTCGACAACCTCGACGTGCGGGTGGACTCCGGCCGGATCCTCGCGCTCGTGGGGCCGTCCGGGTCCGGCAAGTCCACCTTCCTGCGCGCCATCGCCGGATTCGAACGCCCCTCCGCGGGAACGATCCGGGTCGGCGACAGGACCCTGGTCGGTGACGGCATCCACCTCCCGCCCGAGGAACGGGGTCTCGGTATGGTCTTCCAGCACCACGCCGTGTGGCCGCACCTCAGCGTGGAGGACAACGTCGCCTACCCCCTGCGGCGTGCGAAGGTCCCGGCCGCCCGGCGGCGTCGACTCGTCGCGGAGGCACTCGAGACCGTCGAACTGGGCGACTTCGCCCGTCGTCGCCCCGACACCCTGTCCGGCGGCCAGCGGCAGCGGGTCTCGCTCGCCCGGGCGATCGTCGCGCGGCCGGGGGTGCTGCTCCTCGACGAGGCCCTGTCCGCACTCGACGAACCCCTCCGCGCGTCCCTCCGACTCATGCTCCGCCGGCTGGCCGCCGAGCACGACCTCACGATGGTCCACGTCACCCACGATCGCGGTGAGGCACTGGCGATCGGGGACGAGGTGGCCGTTCTCCACCGGGGCCGGCTGGTGCAGTGCGACGTGCCCGACCAGCTCGACGCCGCGCCGAACAGTGCGTTCGTCGCGGGCTTCCTGCACGACGCCACGCTCGTCGACGGGACCGTCTCCGGTGACGGGTTCCGGTCCGACTCCGGCGGGATGACCCTCCGCCCCGAGGCGCTGACCGGCCCGGCCGGGTCCGTGACGGGCCCGGCGACGCTCGCCCTCCTGCCGGCAGGGCTCGCCCTGAGCACTCCCGGCGCCGGGGTCGAGACCGCGGCCGGATCAGAATTCGGGCCGGGGGTCGGGGCCGGTCCGGGGGTCGGGGCCGGGCCCGACCGGATCGGCGCGGAGTTCGTCACCTCGCTGTACGGCCGTAGCGGTCGGACCGTCATCTGTCGGCACGGGGACATCGAGCTGCGGGTCCTCGTGCCGACGGGCACCGCCGTGCCGACGCGGGTGGGCGAGGCCGTGGGGATCGACGTACGTCGCGGGTTCGTCTACCCCCGCGACTGACACGCGGACCCGGGCCAGGTCAGCGGCCGCGCGCCACGACTCTGCCGATGAGGCGCGTCGAGCCCAGGAAGGGCACGCGGGTGAAGCGCTTGGAGTACCAGAAGAACGTCGCCAGGGCGTCGGGCGTGATCACCACTCGCCGGGCCTCGATGCCACGCACCGATCGCCGCGCGATGATCTCCGACGTCAACCGCGTCCGCGACAGCAGCTTGCGTGCCATCTCGTCCGCCCGCGCGTCCTCACCGGACAGGGAGTCCGCCAACCCGGACCGGAAGAACTGCGGGCAGATCACCGACGTCGACACCCCGCGGGGCCGCAGCTCGGCGTCCAGGGTCTCCCCCAACGCCACCGCCGCGGCCTTGGTCGCGTTGTAGGCGCCCATCTGGGGTGCATGCACGAGCCCGGCGGCGGAGGCGGTGATGACCAGGCGGCCACCCCGACCCAGCTTGGGGGCGAGCGCCCGGCAGCCGCGCACCACCCCGAGCAGGTTGATGTCCACGATCCGCTGCCACGCCTCCATCGAGGTGGAGCCGAGCGCACCGCCGATCGCGATCCCCGCGTTGTTGACGAGGATGTCCAGCGACTCGATCTCCTCCGCGGCGGCCCGCCAGTCGTCATCCGAGGTGACGTCGACCCGGCGGTACGTCCACCGCCCCACCAGTTCCTGCACGGCGGGCGGGGGCTGGGCGTGGACGTCCGTGAGGATCACCTCGTCCCCGAGTGCCAGGTACTCCCTGGCCAGCGCCAACCCCAACCCCGACGCGGCACCGGTGATGAACACCCGCCTGCCACCACCGTCGGCGACCGTCCGCCCGGACCGTTCGGCACTCTTCCGTGGGAGCAATCGGCTCATGCGGTGGCCACCTCGTCGTCGTAGTCGTCTTCGTGATCCCGTGCGTCCTCGACCTGCCCACCGTCGGGGCCGACGCCGGCGGCCCCGGGTCCACGGCGGGCGCCGGTGAGCTCCACGCGGTCCCCGAACGCCATCTCGCGGCGCTGGTCGCCGAAGGCCAGCTCGGGGATCTCCACCAGGAAGTTCTGGACGTAACGCCACGGCCGGGTCGTGCCCTGCTTGGGGAACTTGTGGCCGTCGCGCTGGATGTACCCGGCGTCGAAGTCCAGCAGGAGCTGGTCGGCCGGCCCGGCAGGAAGGCGCGGCGCGTACACCGACTCGCCCGCCTTCCACAGCTTGACCATGTACCGGGAGACCAGGTCCGCGCGCAGTGTCCAGGACGAGTTGATGTAGCCGACCGTGAAGCTGAAGTTGGGCACGCCCGCCAGCATCATGCCGCGGTAGGTCGCCAACCTCGGGACGTCCAGCGCCTCGCCGTCGATACTCAGCGTGCCGCCGCCGAACGCCTCGAGCCGCAGGCCGGTCGCGGAGATGATGACGTCGGCCTCGATCTCCTCGCCCGACCGCAGGCGGATCCCGGCGGGCGTGAACCGGTCGATGTGCCCGGTCACCACCCGTGCGCCACCACGCCGGATCGCACGGAAGATGTCGCCGTCGGGAGCCTTGCATACGCGCTGGTCCCACGGCCGGTACGGCGGGGTGAAGTGCTCGTCGATCTGCTCGGTCGAGATGTAGCGCCTCTGCATGAGCCGCAGCCCCGCCTTGAACAGCCAGGGCAGCCGCTGTGCGATGACGAACTGGGCCGTGTCCCGCGCACCGTGGTTGAGGCGCGCCGCCCGGTAGCTCCACGGAGCGGGCAGCAGTCGGCGCCACACCGCGCTGATGAGGTCCTTCTCCGGCAGCGGGCCGACATAGCTGGGGGTGCGCTGGAGCATGGTCACGTCCGCGCCCAGCTCGGCGAGCGCCGGCACCAGCGTCACGGCCGTCGCGCCCGACCCGATCACCACGAACTTCCGGCCGGTGTAGTCGAGGTCAGCGGGCCACTGCTGGGGGTGGATGATCTCGCCGCGGAAATCCGCCTCGCCGGGGAACTCGGGGCGGAACCCCTCGGCGTGCGAGTAGTAGCCGGAGCCGAAGTGCACGCGCCGCGCCCACACGATGCGTTCGCCGTCATCGGTGACGCAGGTGATCCGGTAGAGCTGGTGATCACTGCGCCAGTCCGCGTCGGCGACCCACGAGCGCAGGTGCAGGCGGTCCAGCGCGCCGGCCTCGCGGGCCGTGTCGCGGAGGTACTCCTTGATCTCCGCGCCGCTGCCGAGGGTCGAGGCGTGTGGCCAGGGCCGGAACGGGAACCCGAAGGTCGCCATGTCCGAGTCCGAGCGGATGCCGGGGTAGCGGAACGTGTGCCACGTGCCCCCCAGGTCGTCATGGGCGTCGTGCATCTCCCATCGCCAGTCGGGGAACGCCTCGTGCACGTGGTGGGCCAGGTCGATGCCGGACAGGCCCGCCCCGACGATCAGCAGGTCCAGCGGGTCTCCGGGCGCTGCGCCCGGGCCGTCCGGACGCTCGGTGGAATTGATCATGACCGGTACGGTATCCGCTGACGGCACCGCAGGCTTGCCGGAATGCGCCAATAAGTTGCTCGATCGCGCCAAGTGCCGCAGGGTGGTCCCATGGCGTTCATCCGATCGGCCGGCCTGCGCGGGGTCCGGCAGGTGGTCACCGAACTCGGCGGCGACCCCGACGACCTGGCCCGCCGGTCCGGGCTCCCCGCCGGCGCGCTCGACAGTGACGAGATCCTGGTGGAGGACCTGTCGATCGCCCTCCTGCTGGAGACCGCTGCCGCGGAGCTCCGGTGCCCCGACCTGGGACTGCGCGTCGCCGGGCACCAGGATCTCGACATGCTCGGCCCGGTCGCCGTGGCCGTGAAGAACGCCCGGACCACCACGCAGGCGCTCGAGGTGACCTCCAAGTACCTGTTCTTCCACTCCCGCTCGATCGAGATCACCGTGGTGCCCGATCCGCGCGACGAGGCCGACATCCTGGGGGTGCGGTTCGGCTACCGGGACCCCGGGCAGCTCATCCCGCCGCAGACGGTGGATCTCGTCCTGCTCTTCCTTCACCGCGCCATGCGCAGTGTGCTCGGCGGGGACTACGGCCTGGTGTCCGTCGACCTGCCCAACCCGCTCAACACCGACGCCGCGCGGTACGAATCGCTCTTCGGCGCGCCGGTCACGCCGTCCTCCCCGGCCGCGGTACTGCGCGTACCGTCCGCCCTCTTGGGCCGCACCATCTCCGGCGGCGACGAGGCGGTCCAGCAGCTCGCCCTGCGGTACCTGGATCAGCACATCCCCGAGGACCGGCGGAGCATGACCGAACGGACGCGCGCGGTCCTGCACCAGTCCCTCGACACCGGCACCTCGTCGCTGCCCCGGGTCGCAAGATTGCTCTCGGTCTCCCCACGCACGCTGCAACGCGGGCTGGCCGGGGAGGGCACGAGTTTCGCGACCCTGCGGGACGAGGTCCGCCGCGACATCGCAGTGCGCCTGCTCACCACGACGGAGATCCCGCTGGCCCAGATCGCCTCGGCGCTGGCCCTCGGCGACGCCACGACGTTCAGCCAGTACGCGAGGCGCTGGTGGGGGATGACCGCACGCGAGTTCAGGCACGGGCACACGACCCCGCCCGGAGTGGGACAATCGCGCACATGAGCGACACCCCCGCGTCCGACCCGTTGGCGATGTTGCGTTCCGGGCGAAGCCTCCCGGACGGCACCTCGATGGACGACCCCATCCGGGAGCAGATCCTCGACGCGGCGTCCGCACAGTTCGAGAGCGTGGGGATCGCCCGGTGCACGATGAACGACATCACCCGGCGGGCCGGGCTGGCGCGGATGACGCTGTACCGGCGCTTCGCCAACAAGCAGGAACTGGTCGAGGCGACGCTGCTGCGCGAAGCCGCCTGGTTCCTCGCCGACCTGCAGCGGGAGATCGACGCCCACGCCACGGTGGAGGACAAGCTCACCGAGGGCTTCGCGTTCACCGTCGAGACGCTCCGCGACCACGACCTGCTCAACCGCCTGCTGGAGACCGAGCCGGAGGCGACCGTCCCGCACTTCACGGTGCAGGGGGCGCCGCTCATCACCGCCGCCGCACACTTCCTGGCCGCCGAGATCTCGCGGACCGTCCCCGACTCCCGCCCCTACGAGGAACTGCTCGTCGGGGCCGAGCTCACGGTTCGCCTCGTCATCTCGTTCGTCCTCACGCCGTCGACCGCCATCGATCTGGACGACCCCGAGGTCTCCCGGGCGTTCGCACGCACCCACCTGGGCCCGCTGCTCGGCGGTGGACTCGCCGAGGGCTGACCCGCCCCGCCGTGCAGAGCCCCGCCGCGCAGAGTCTCGCCGCGCGGAGTCTCGCCGCGAGGATCCCCGCCGCGCAGATCTGAACCGAACCTCATGAATGGTTGACGAATCGCCTCTGCGTGTCTAGCGTCAGATACAAATAGATCGCGGATGTCACTCTGTCACCGTCGATCTGCAGTCCACGCTCCCGATCCACGAGTCGGGAACCGGAAGGATGAGCCATGACCGCTGTCGCCCCCTCCCCGTCGGCCACCACCGAGGAGTACGAGGACACGCTCCGGCGCCTGTCGCACGCCTCGGTCCACCGCAGCTTCGACGCCTTCAAGGACATCCCGTGGGACGACCCGGACTTCGCGGTGGACCCCACCGACGAGCGCTGGATCCTGCCCGCCGGGATCGACCCGCTCGGCGGCCACCCGTGGTACCTGGGGCTGCCCCGGGAGAAGCAGATCGCGATCGGCCTGTGGCGTCAGGCCAACATCATGAAGGTCGGCCTGCAGTTCGAGAACATCCTCATCCGCGGGATCATGCAGTACGTCTTCAAGAGCCAGAACGGCGCCGCGGAGTTCCGGTACCTCACCCACGAGGCCACCGAGGAATGCCACCACACCCAGATGTTCCAGCAGGGCGTGAACCGCATCGGCGCCGACGTGCCCGGCATGGCGCGGTGGATCCGGCGGCTGTCCCCGATCATCCCGCTCGCCGCGGGCCCGTTCCCGGTGGCGTTCTTCATCGGCGTCCTGGCCGGTGAGGAACCCATCGACCACACCCAGAAGCAGGTCCTGCGCAACTCGGACACCCTGCCGCCGGTCCTGTCCCGGATCATGGAGATCCACGTGGCCGAGGAGGCCCGGCACATCTCGTTCGCGCACACCTACGTGGCCCGCAACGCCCCGCGGATGTCGCGCAACGAGTCGTTCCTCGTGTCGCTGGCCTTCCCCGTGATCATGCGGGTGCTGTGCGACGCGATCCTCAAGCCCACCAAGGAGTTCCGCGAGACGTTCGACATCCCGGACGAGGTCGTCCGCGAGCTGTACTGGGACAGCCCCGAGTCGCAGCGGTTCCTGTCGGACCTCTTCGGCGACGTCCGCAAGCTCGCCGAGGACTCGGGCCTGATGAACCCGGCCGCGCGGCGGGTGTGGAAGGCCCTGAAGATCGACGGGCGCCCCTCCCGGTACCGCGGCGAGCCGCCCGTGGCGTTCCGCGACTAGGCCGCCGACATGCCCCACGTCGTCACACAGGCCTGCTGCGCGGACGCCTCATGCGTCCACGCCTGCCCGGTCAACTGCATCCACCCGACCCCCGACGAGCCGGACTTCGCCACCGCCGAGATGCTCTACATCGACCCGGTGTCCTGCGTGGACTGCGGGGCGTGCGTGGGGGCGTGCCCGGTCGGGGCGATCGTCCCGCACACCGCGCTGGCCCCCGAGCAGCAGGACTTCCTCGGGATCAACGAGGCACTGACCGGGGACGACCGGCCGAGAAGGCCCCAGGCCCGCGTCCCCACGATCGTCCGCCTCGGTCCCACCCGGACAACCCTGCGGGTCGCGGTCGTGGGAGCCGGCCCCGCCGCGCTGTACGCGGCCGACGACCTCCTCCGCCAGCCCGGCGTGGAGGTGACGGTGTTCGATCGGCTCCCCGTCCCCCACGGGCTCGCCCGGCACGGGGTGGCGCCCGACCACACCAGCACCCGCGCGGTCGCGGACCTGTTCACCGCGATCGAGGAGCAGCCCGGGTTCGGCTACCGGCTCGGCGTGCACGTCGGCGAGGACATCACCGCCGAGGAGTTGGCGGCCCACCACCATGCGGTGGTGTACGCGACCGGGGCCGGCACGGACCGCCCCCTGGACATCCCGGGGGTCGACCTGCCGGGGAGCACGTCGGCCACGCGGGTCGTCGGGTGGTACAACGACCATCCCGACCACGCCGACGCCGACGTCCCGCTGGATCACGAGCGGGCGGTGATCGTCGGCAACGGCAACGTGGCACTGGACGTCGCCCGGATCCTGGCCACCGACCCGGAGCGGCTCGCGGGCACCTCCATCGCCCGCCATTCCCTCGAGGCGCTGCGGGGAAGCCGGGTCCGCGAGGTCGTGGTTCTCGGCCGTCGCGGCCCCGAGCACGCGGCGTTCACCCTGCCCGAGCTGGTCGGTCTCGACGCACGTGAGGACATCGACCTGCGCGTCGACGCCCCCGACGGCATCGACCCGGACGCCGCGACCACCAGACAGGGCCGCCTGAAGCTGGAACTCCTTGCCCGGATCGCCGACCGGCCGAGCCGCGGGACCGCGGAGACGACCCCTCGTCGCCGGATCATCCTGCGTTTCGCGACCGCGCCCGTGGAGGTCGTGGGCACCGCGCGGACCGAGGGCCTGCGGGTCGTGCGCACGGAACCGGTCACCGACCCCGACGGCCGGGTGCGCGCCGTGCCCCGCC
>NZ_JAALDT010000111.1:0-13013 GCF_014144995.1 Dietzia sp. DQ11-71
TCCATCCACCCGGCCACGGCGCGGCCGTCCTCCACCACGCCGACGAGCGTGCCCCACCCTGCCATGCCCGTCATGAACGCCTTGGTGCCGTCGATCGGGTCGAGGTACCAGGTCCGGGCGGCGCCGGCCGGCCCGGTCTCGCCGTTCTCCTCCCCCACGATGCGGTCGCCCGGGTAGACGTTCGAGATCCCCGCCCGCAGCAGCGCCTCGATCGCGCGGTCGGCCTCGGTCACCGGGTCGTAGCGCCCGTCCGTCGCGTCGTTCCCGGCCCGGCCGTCGCCGTTCCCGCCGTCGCCTGCCACGCCGTTCTTGTCCGCGGCGGCCAACGACTCGAGGTCACCGTGGAAGTGCCGACGGGCGATGCGGCCAGTGGCGGCGAGGAGCTCGTCGAGGCGCTCGGTCAGGTCGTGATCCAGGGGGCGTGCGGGCCGTGACGTCATGCCCCCATGGTGCACCACGCCCCGCCACCGTCCCGACGGATCGGCGCATGTGCGCCCTCTACGCCCGCCGATCCGGCTACCGTGGGCGCACCCGACACCTCATGGAGCCGAGATGCGATGACCGCCCTGATGGACTTCATCTCCACCCGCCGGCTCCAGCTCGCGACGGACTCCTGGCAGCACGTCAGCGCCACCGTGCAGGCGGTGCTCATCGCGACGCTGCTCTCGGTCGCGCTCGGGGTGGCCGTGTACCGGAGTCGGTCGGGGTCCGCGATCGCCACCGGCCTGGCCGCCACCGCCCTGACCGTCCCGTCGTTCGCGCTGCTCGGACTGCTCATCCCGGTCCTCGGCCTGGGCGTGCTGCCCACCATGACCGCACTGGTGATCTACGCGGTGCTGCCGATCCTCCGCAACACCATCGTCGGCCTGGACGCCGTGCCCGCGGCGACCGTCGACGCCGCCCGCGGGGTGGGGATGAGCCGGATCGGGGTGCTGGGCCGGGTCGAGATCCCGCTGGCGTGGCCGTCCATCCTCGCCGGGATCCGCATCTCCACCCAGATGTCGATGGGCATCCTCGCCATCGCCGCGTACGCCAAGGGCCCGGGGCTGGGGAACCTCATCTTCGCGGCCCTGTCCCGGGTCGGCACGCCCACCGCGCTGCCGATGGCGCTCACCGCGACCGTGCTCATCGTTGTCCTCGCGCTCGTCCTCGACGCGCTCCTCGTCCTGCTCGGACGTCTCACCATCAGGGGGAACCAGTGAGCACCTCAGAACCCGTATCCGGCGTGCCGATCGTGCTGGACGACGTCACCAAGGTCTACCCCGGGCAGGAGCGCCCGGCGGTGGACCACGTCTCGCTCGAACTGCCGGCCGGGCGGACCACCGTCTTCGTGGGCCCGTCCGGCTGCGGCAAGACCACCACCATGCGGATGATCAACCGCCTCATCGAGCCCACCTCCGGCACGATCACCATCGACGGCGAGGACAACCGGACCCTCGACGCCGACACCCTTCGCCGCAGCATCGGCTACGCCATCCAGGCCTCCGGGCTGTTCCCGCACATGACGGTCGCGCAGAACGTCGGCACCGTCCCGCGGCTGCTCAAGTGGAAGAAGTCGCGCATCCGTGAGCGGGTGGACCAGATGCTGGAGCTGGTCGGACTGGACCCGTCGGACTACCGCGACCGCTACCCCGCGCAGCTCTCCGGCGGTCAGCAGCAGCGCGTCGGCGTGGCCCGGGCGCTGGCCGCGGACCCGCCGGTGCTGCTCATGGACGAGCCGTTCGGCGCGGTCGACCCCATCACGCGCGCGTCGCTGCAGGACGAGCTCGTGCGGCTGCAGGACGAGCTGCGCAAGACCATCGTCTTCGTCACCCACGACTTCTCGGAGGCGGTCAAGCTCGGGGACCGGATCGCGGTGCTCGGTCCCGGCTCGTCGGTGCTGCAGTTCGACACCCCGGAGGCGATCCTCACCAACCCCGCCGACGAGACGGTGAGCGGGTTCATCGGCGACGACGCCGCGCTGAAGACCCTGACCCTCCGGCGCGTGGGGGACGTGGAACTGCAAGGGGCGACGACGGCGAGGGCCTCCGAGAGCCCGACCGACTTCGCGGCCCGGTTGCGCGGAACCAGCGACGAGTGGGCCGTGGTGCTCGACGACGCCGGCCGCCCCCTGCGCTGGGTGCGCGGGGACCGGGTGTCGCGGATGTCGGACCTGGGCTCGGGCGGGTTGCCGATCACCGGCACCGTGACGGTCGACTCCTCGCTGCAGGAGGCACTGGACGGGCTGCTGTCGACGGCGAGCGCCACCACGGTGGTCGTGGACCGCGACGGGGCCTACCGCGGCACGATCGGGATCGACGACCTGGTCGCCGAGTTGCGGCGTATCCACCACCGGCACAACGACGAGGGCCTCGCCGAACAGGACGTGGCGCCGTGAGCGCCCCCGCCACGGCGACGCGTGGGGGCTCCGCCGGTCGTGGGGGCGCCGCTGGTCGCGGAGGTTCTGCCAGTCGGGTCGCCGCCCTCCAGGACTCCGCGCGGCTGATCGTGCAGCCGCTTCTCATCGTGGCCGCGGCCGTCGGCGTGCTGTGGTGGGCGTTCTCCGGCGAACTGGAAGAGACGCAGAAGGCCTCGCTCAACGCCGCCTCCATCACCCAGCGCACGCTCGAGCACGTGCAGATCACGGTGACGGTCGTGGCGATCGTCGTGGCGGTCGGCGTTCCGCTGGGGATCCTGCTCACCCGCCGACGGACACGGTTCCTCGCACCGGTGGCAGTGGGGTTCGCCAACATCGGCCAGGCGGCGCCCGCGATCGGCCTGATCGTGCTCCTGTTCCTGGCCACCAACCGGACCGGGTTCTGGATCGGTGTGCTGCCGGTCGCGTTCTACTCCCTGTTGCCGGTACTGCGGAACACCATCGTGGGGATCCGCAACGTCGACCCCGCACTCATCGACGCGGCGCGCGGACAGGGGATGTCGAGCGGACGGGTCCTGCGCACGGTCGAGTTGCCCCTCGCGGTGCCGTTCATCCTCGCCGGCCTGCGCACCACCCTCGTGCTGGCGGTCGGCACGGCGACGCTGAGCTTCCTCGTCGACGCCGGCGGCCTGGGGATCTTCATCGACACCGGATACCGGCTGCAGGACTACACCACCCTCGTGGTCGGCTCGGTACTGGCGGTGTGCCTGGCGCTGTTCGTCGACTGGCTCGGCGGGGTCGGCGAGATCCTGTTCAATCCGAAGGGGCTGCGATGACCGGCACGATCCCCGCGCGCGCCGGGCTGACGCGAACAGCGTTGACACGAACAAGGCGCCTGGTCGCCGCGCTCCTGGCCACCGTGATGCTGGCGACGGGATGTGGGCTCAACAACGGCGGTTCCGTCCCGCTGCCCGTGGGCCCCGGCCCCGAGGGCACCGTCCCCGCGCTGGAGGGAGTGCGCATCACGGTCGGCGGCAAGGACTTCACCGAGGGCGTGATCGCCAGCTACCTGGTGGAGTTCCTGCTGGCGGCCGCGGGGATGGAGGTGTCCGACATGTCGTCACTGGCCGGGTCGAACAGTTTCCGCCAGGCGTTGGTGACCGGGCAGGTCGACATCGGCATGGAGTACACCGGCACCGCGTGGATGAGTTACCTGGGCAACTCCGACCCCATCCGCGATCCGCAGGGGCAGTGGGAGGCGGTGCGTGACGCCGACCTGGCCGAGCACGACCTGAGGTGGCTGGCCCCCACCACCGTGGACAACACCTACTCGTTCGCGATGAACCGGGCCACCGCCGAGGAGACCGGGGTGCGCACGTTCTCCGAGTACGCCGAGTTGGCCCGGACCGATCCACAGGCGGCTCTGACCTGCATGGAGACTGAGTTCTCCGTGCGTCGCGACGGCTGGCCCGGGCTGGCGGAGGCCTACGGGTTCGACGCGGACGCCGTGCCCACGCCGATCATGCAGCCGGGGATCATCTACCAGGCGACCTCGGTCGGCCGGGAGTGCCGGTTCGGCGAGGTCTACACCACCGACGGCCGGATCAAGGGCCTGGACCTGCTGGTGTTGGAGGACGACCAGCGCTTCTTCCCCGTCTACAACCTCGCGACGGTGGTCCGCGGTGAGATGCTCGACACGCACCCGGAGATCGAGGACGTCCTCGCACCGCTGGTGGACATCCTCACCAACGAGGTGATGGTGGAGATGAACATGCGTGTCGACGTCGACGGCGAGGATCCCGCGCTGGTCGCACGCGATTTCCTCGAGGACCGGGGGTTGGTCTCGGTGGACTGACCGCAGGTGCGCCCCCGCGCGGCCGGATGCGCCCGCCCGCCCGGTGACACACAATCGGATACCACTACCAGGAGGTGCCCTGTGTCCAGGAGGTCGATCGTCTCGCTGCCGCGGACGGCCGCGCGACTACCGCGGATGATCCCCGACCTGGCGCATCTGCCACCCGGGCGGATCGTCACGCTCGCGGACGGTGTCACCACGAAGGTCCACGACACCGGCGAGGAGCACCTCGCACCGGCGATCCTGCTGCACGGGATGGCGGCCACCGGGATGCTGAACTGGTACCAGACGTTCGAACGGCTGCGGGGCGAGTACCGGCTCATCACGTTCGACCAACGCTGGCACGGCAAGGGCTTCCACGGGGATTTCCGGTTCGAGACCCTCGCTGAGGACGTGCTGCGGGTCGCCGACCACCTCGACCTGGCGGCACCGGTGGTGGGCGGCTACTCGATGGGCGGGATCGTCGCCCAGCTGGCGGCCCGCCGCGACCCCTCCCGGCTCGGCGGCCTCGTGCTGGCCGCCACCGGGACGGGCGCACAGCGCAATGCCCTCGAGAAGGTCGCACTCAGCGGGTTCACCCGCTCCCAGCCGCTGCTCAACACCGTTCCGGAGGAGGTCGGCGAGGTGGTGGAGGAACAGGTCGACGACGAGGCGCTCAGGCCGCACGCGTGGGCGCTGCGCGAGTTGTCGTCGGTCTCGCTCGCCACGCACCGCACCGTGATCGCCCAGGTGGCCGGGTTCAACTCGACACCCTGGCTCCACGAACTCACCCTGCCCGTCGCGGTGGTCAAGACCACCCGTGACCTCGCGTTCCCGCAGTGGATCCAGGACGAGATGGCCGATCTGCTGCCGCACAGCGCCGTGTTCCCGATCCACGCCGGCCACGCAGTCTGTGCCACCCACCCCGGCACGTTCGCCCGCCGGATGCGCACCGCGATCGGCTGGGTCGTGTCGAACGCGGGCTAGAGCGCCGAGTACCGCACCGCGGTCACCACGAACACCACCAGGGCGATCACGCCCAGGACCACGCCCGCCAGTGCGCGACGTGGGTTCGCATCGTCGTTGGTGAGCCAGCCGGTGGGCCAGCGGGCGAGCAGGCCGAACGCGACGGCCATCAGGCCCGCGAGGAACGCGATGATGTTGAGCACCGGCACCCACGAGATCACCAGGGCCCCGACACCCAGCACCAGCGCCCGGGTCCCCAGGTCCATGCCGTCGGACGAGCGCCTGCGTGGCGAGGCGGCCTCGGAGCGGGGGCGGAGCGGCATGAGTGCAGCCTAGTCGCCGGGGCGTCCCCGCTGGTCGTCCAGACGAGCGACCCGCCGGCCCCCGGCGGTCTGCCGGTACGAGGATTCGACGAGCTCAGCCACCTCATCCCAGTCCGGTCCACGGCCGCCACCGTCCACTCCACCGTCCAGCGGCAATGCCAGCCAGCCGGCCGGCCCGTAGTACGCCGGGACGTGGAATCGCTCGTCCTGCGCCAGCGCCGCGCGCTCCCCCGGATCCGGCAGGAACAGGAGTGCCCGGGCCAGGAGGGGGTCCGAGTGATCCCCCTTGACCGAGCCGCCGTACACCGCGAACACCTTGGTCGTGTACCAGGTGGGCCGGCCGTGCGAGATCTTCTCGCCGGCGTCCGGCAGCGCGAGGCACACCTCCCGCAGACGCGTCAGCAGAGGATCCGCGGCGTCGAACATGATCGGATGACCCACACGGCCGAGACTACGACCGCCGACCGCATCATCCCGGGCGAACGGTCGCCGAAACCCGCCGCGGGCCGACTCAGCCCCCGAACTGCCCCGCGACGAACCCCGCCAGCAGCACCGCGAACCCGCCCATCTCGCCGACGATGAGCGCCACCATGCCGATGTGCAGCGTCGCCGTGGGGTGCTCGAACTGGTTGGTCGTGTCCCTCCGCGCGCCGTGGAGGATGTAGCTGCCGATCGCCACCAGGAAGAAGAAGACCACCACTGCTGCCGCGGTCAGGTTCACCCAGGTCGGCCAGCTGCTCAGCTCGACGAACGCGGCGATGAGCAGCGTCGCGAACGAGTACAGCAGCGAAGCCCGGTGCGCGATGTCGACGTACGGGTGGGCGAGGTGATCGGCGGTGGTGGCCATCTGCCGGTACTTCCACACCCCCAGGCCGAGCGCCAGCAGGAAGAGGAGACCCGCGGCGAGCAGGGTGAGGCGCGTGTCGAGGCCGAGTTCCATGGATCCTTCCGAAGTGCACTTGACAGCAGGGCGTGATTTGTATGCTTCACGACCATAGGACAGCGCGCTGACCTGCGCGCTCGTTCGCGCGCGATCGCACACGGGAGGCCTCATGGACGCGCAGGTGGTGCACGCCGCGGCAGTGCAACTGGAAGGCGTGCCGGGGCACGTGGACCTCACACTGGGTCGACTGGAGAAGATGATCGTGGAGGCCGCCGGGCGGGGCGCGCGCCTGATCGCGGTGCCGGAGTTCTGCACGTCGCCGGTGCCGATGCGCGGGCAGGTCCACGACGCGGTCCTGCCACGCGAGAACGTGGCCGTCGAGATGTTCCGACGCCTCGCCGCACGCCACTCCGTCACCGTCGGTGGGTCGATGCTCGTGGCCGACGACGACGAGGTGGTCAACCGCTACCACCTGGTCGAACCCGACGGACGCGTGCACATCCATGACAAGGACCTGCCGACGATGTGGGAGAACTGCTTCTACACCGGCGGCGGCTTCTACGCGGACGGCAGCGACGACGGGGCGTTCGTCACCGGGCTCGGCGGGGTGGGGGTGGCCAGCTGCTGGGAGCTGATCCGCACCGGGACCGTACGCAGGCTCCGGGGGCGGGTCGGGGTGGCGATGACCGGGACCCACTGGTGGACGGTCCCGGACAACTGGGGCGGGCTGACCGGGCGAGCCCTCGGTTTGCTCGCGCGGTACAACCGTGGCCTGTCGGAGAACGCGCCGGCGGAGTTCGCCCGGCGGCTGGGCGCGCCCGTGCTGCAGGCCTCCCACTGCGGGACGCTGCGGTCGGATTTCCTCTTGTTGCCCGGTTCCGACGCATCGGTGCCGTACGCCACGGAGTTCGTCGGCGCCACCCAGATCGTCGACGCCTCGGGCACGGTACTGGCCACCAGACGCACGGACGAGGGGCCCGGGATCGTCTACGCGGACGTGCCCCTCGGAGCCACGGACCCCGTCACGCCGCTGGAGGACCGGTTCTGGATCCCCGACCTGCCTCCGCTGCTACGCGGGTACTGGCACCAGCAGAACGTCGCGGGCAGGAGCTACTACCGCCGCCGAGGTCGCGTAGCCGGGCTGCGCGCGGCGCATCACAGGTGCACGTCGTTGTAGGCCCGCTCGTCCTCGATCGGCTCGAGGTGTGTGGTGATGTGCGAGCTCGGCAGGACCGCGTGGATCTCCTGCTCCACGGTCTCCACGAGGTCGTGCCCGCGTTCGACGCTCCACTGACCGGGCACCAACGCGTGGAACTCGACGAAGCGCCACCTGCCCGACTCCCTCGTCCGCAGTTCGTGGAAGTCGACGCGGCCGGGTTCGCGGTGGCGTTCGAGGACCTCCTCGATCGCCCGGTTGTCCTCGTCGGGGAGCGTGGCGTCCATCAATCCCATCCCCGATTCGTGTACCAGTCGATAGCCGATGAACAGGATGTTCAGTCCCACGCCGATCGCGACGATCGGGTCGAGCACCTCCCAGCCGGTGGACCAGGCCAGTGCCAGCCCGGCGACGACGCCGACAGACGTGATGACATCGGTGATGAGGTGCTTCCCGTCGGCCTTGAGGGTCGGTGACCGGTGACGGGTCCCCGCTCGCACGAGCGCCACACCCACCACGCCGTTGATCACGGCGGCGCCCACCGAGATCGCCAGACCGATGCCGAGTGCCTCCAGCGGTTCCGGATTGATCAGCCGCTCGACGCTGACGACCAGGATGAACGCGGCGGCGACGAAGATCATCGCGCCCTCGACACCCGCGGAGAAGTACTCGGCCTTGGAGTGGCCGTACTGGTGGTCGTCGTCGGCCGGGCGCTCGGCGACCGTGATGGCGCCGAGCGCGATCACCGCGGCCACGAGGTTGACCACGGACTCCGCGGCGTCGGAAAGCAGGCCGACCGAACCGGTGACCCACCAGGCCGCGATCTTGAGCACGATGGTCACGATCGCCGTGGCCACGGACAGCCACGCGAACTTCTTCAGAGTCGACACGTCCCAGCAGCCTAGTCCCGCACGCAGGAGACCTCCTGCCCGTCGCCCGTTGTCGGTAGGCTCGGTGTCATGCATGTGGGACTGGCCTGGCTCGGAGCAGCGGTGTTGCTCGCCGCCGGAGAGGCGGCCGGGGGCGAGCTGTTCATGCTCATGCTCGCCGGCGGCGCCCTCGGCGGTTCGGCCGCGGCGTTCCTGGGCGCGCCGGTCTGGGGGCAGGCCCTGGCGTTCGCCCTCGTCTCCCTCGTCCTCGTCCTGGGGGTCCGCCCCCTCGTCCGGCGGCGCCTGCTCGCCGCACTCCCCGAGCACGACACCAACACCGCCGCGCTCACCGGCCGGGACGGCACCGTCGTCGAGGCGATCGGTGCGGGCGGCGGACTGGTCGAGATCGCGGGCGACACCTGGACCGCGCGTCCGCTCCTCGAGGGCGAGACGTTCGAGGCCGGGGACAAGGTCCTCGTGCACCAGATCGAGGGCGCCACGGCGATCGTCGTGCGTGGCATCTAGAAGGCGCTGGTCTCCGGCCAGCGGACACGCACGAGAAGCATCGGAGGAACCATGGAAGGCTTGATCTTCCTCGCCGTCATCGTCATCCTCATCGCCTCGGTGGTGGTGAGCTCGGTCAAGCTCATCCCCCAGGCGGAGGCCGCGGTCATCGAACGGCTCGGCCGTTACCAACGCACCGTGAGCGGCCAGCTCACGCTCATCATCCCCTTCATCGACCGGGTGCGCGCCAAGGTCGATCTGCGCGAGCGGGTCGTGACCTTCCCGCCGCAGTCGATGATCACGGAGGACAACCTCACACTGAGCATCGACACGGTGGTCTTCTTCCAGGTCACCGACCCCAAGGCTGCGGTCTACGAGATCAACAACTACATCGTGGCCGTCGAACAGCTGGCCACCACCACCCTGCGCAACGTCGTCGGTGGGCTCACCCTCGAGCAGACGCTCACCAGCCGCGACATGATCAACAAGCAGCTGCGCGGGGTGCTCGACTCCGAGACCGGACGCTGGGGCCTGCGCGTGGCCCGGGTCGAGCTGCGGTCCATCGATCCGCCGATGTCCATCCAGGAGTCGATGGAGAAGCAGATGAAGGCCGACCGCGAGAAGCGCGCCACCATCCTCACCGCCGAGGGACAGCGCGAGGCCGCGATCACCACGGCGCAGGGTGCCAAGCAGGCAGCCATCCTCGACGCCGAGGGCAACAAGCAGGCCTCGATCCTCAACGCCGAGGCCGACCGGCAGTCCCGCATGCTGCGCGCCCAGGGTGAGCGCGCAGCCCGCTACCTCGTGGCCGAGGGCCAGGCCGCCGCGATCGCCCGGGTCAACGCCGCGGTCAAGTCCTCCAAGCCAACGCCGGAGATGCTGGCCTACCAGTACGTGCAGAACCTTCCGGAGATGGCCAAGGGCGAGGCCGCCACGATGTGGATGATCCCCTCGCAGTTCGGCGATTCGCTGGAGAACTTCGTCAAGTCCGTCGCCAAGAAGGACGACGACGGGGTGTTCCGCTACGAGCCGGCCGACGTCGACTCC
Source organism: Dietzia sp. DQ11-71 (assembly GCF_014144995.1). Lineage (NCBI taxonomy): Bacteria > Bacillati > Actinomycetota > Actinomycetes > Mycobacteriales > Dietziaceae > Dietzia > Dietzia sp. DQ11-71. Next base: position 9,939 of record NZ_JAALDT010000111.1, read on the forward strand.
GATGCCGATCTGCCGTCGGCGCCCGACGAGTGGTTCGACACCTCCACCGACCCGGAGATCGCCCGGTCCGTGGCCGCCGCGGAGGCGGCGGCCAAGGGTACGACCTCGGTGATGGACGAGCAGCCGAGCCGGCCCAAGCCCAAGCCCGGCGTGTTCGACATGGTCCCGGAGTCGGAGGGTGGCGTGGCGCCCGACAGCCCCTCGCAGTCGGCAGGCCAGGACACCCCCGCGATCGGCGGGCCCCAGGCTCCCGGGCCGGGGCAGCCGTCCGGGTTCGACCAGGCCGCTGACCAGCGGTCGAGCGAGGGCGCCTACCCCGTCGATGGTGGCGACCAGCCCCGGCGGTGACCCCCGACGGGTGGCATTCCGCGCAGCCACCTCGGCCGGGCGTCGTAACATGGGGGCGTGACTCGTAACACTGGCCTGGGTGGTGGCCGCGCGCCTGACGCCGAGGATGTCCGGTTGATCGAGACGGCGTCCGCGGTGTTCGCCGAGCGTGGCATCAAGGGCACGAGCACCGACGACATCGCGCGGGCGGCCGGTGTCACCCGCGTGACCCTGTACCGGCGTCTGGGGCCGCGGGACGACATCCTCCGCGCCATCTACGCCCACGAGGCGCAGCGCCTGATGATGACCGTCAACGCGCGCTACACGCCCTTCGAGTCCCTGCAGTGGGACCCGGTGAGGCACATCGAGGACCTGCTGGTCGGGACCGTCTTCGACATCCGGCAGAACGAACTGCTACGTCGGCTCATCGAGGTCGACAAGGTCGAGGCCATGGCGTTGCTCGCGGGCCAGTCCGACACGGTCCTGGACGCGATCACCGAGATCCTCGCCCAGTTCGTCCGAAGCACGTGGAACGCGGACGTCCACACCCGCCAGATGGACGACGAGGAGTGCGAGCAGCTCTCCCGCGAGGTCGCCAGCGTGGTCGGCCGGTTCCTCCATTCACTGGTCGTGATGACGGAGGGCCCGCCCGCGGTCGACACGGAGGAGCAGATCCGGGCACTGGCCCGTCGCGTGCTCGTGCCGATGATCCTGCAGCGCTGAACGCTGCATCTCTCTACAGCCCCGCGGGGAGCTCCTCGGCACCGAGTTCGTGGGCCAGCGCGCTCTCCAGCCACGGATGACGAAAACGGTGGTCCACGCCGGTCAGCGCTGTCGGCAGGATCCGCTGACTCGCCAGGGCGAGCTCGTCCGAACCCCGCCCGCCCAGGACGAGCGCCGGGGCCCATCCGGGCACCGGGACGACCGTCGGGCGCCGCAGGACCGAACCGAGAACCCGGGTGAACTCGGAATTGGTGACCGGTTCGGGGGCTATGGCGTTGACCGGGCCCGTCACCGCAGGGTCGACGATCGCCCGCAGGTAGATGTCGGTGAGGTCGTCCAGCGAGATCCACGACATCCACTGCCGTCCCGAGCCGAGGCGGCCGCCGAGCCCGGAGCGCGTGATGGCGGCCAGCGGCGGGAGCATCCCCCCGGAACCGGACAGCACGATGCCCGTGCGCACGTTCACCACCCGGGCCCCGGCGAGACGTGCGGGCTCGCAGTCGCGCTCCCAGTCGACGACGATGTCGGCGACCGGACCGGAGCCGGGAGCGGAGTCCTCGACGAGCCGCTCGTCGCCGCGGTCGGCGCCGTAGTAGCCGATCGCCGACGCGGACACGAGGGTGGTGGACCCGCCGCGGGCGGCGACGAGTTCGGCGAGACGACGGGTGGGGCCCACGCGACTGTCGCGGACGAGTTCGAGATGCCGGTCCGTGAAGCGCCCAGCGATGGGGGCACCGGCGAGATGGACCAGGACGTCGACGCCCTCGAGGAGGTCAGCGGCGGGATCGCCGGTGTCCCAGTGGCGCTCCCCCGGGCCACGGGCGTCGCCGCGGACGAGGCGGATGACCCGGTGTCCGGCGACCCCGAGCAGCGCGGTGAGGGCGGTGCCCACGAGGCCCGACGCGCCGGTGACGGCGACGGTCAGAGCGCGGTTGTCGTACCGGGCGAGGCTGTCGAGGTCGGCGGTCATCTGGCGGTACCGGTAGGTGAACACCGGCGAGAGCATCCGGCCGGGCACCCGGGCGTCGATCCTGTCGCCGAGCAGGGCGGTGCCGTCCGGACCGGCCGTCACCGTGTGCGTGTGGACCCATCCGGTCGTCGCGGCGTACGGCTGGGACACGCAGCGGTCGACGAACCGCTCACCCTCGATGAAACCGGCGGGATCGTGCTGCGCGAGCCAGCGGGGTCCGAAGCGGACTCCGAGAGGTCCCGGCAGCGCCGTACGCGGTTCGAGGACCGCCACGCCGTCCCGCAGTGAATCGGCCTCACTCACCGGTCGCAGCGGCATGAACGGGGGCGAGAGCCGGCGGAAGGCGCCGGGCGACGCGAAGTAACGCCACGCCTCGTCGGGGGTGGCCGGAACCGTGCAGGTGAGATCGATGCTCATCGGGTGCTCATCACGGCAGGAGGCACAGTGGGGTCACGTCGCCGCGGCCGCCCGCCATCGGAACGGTGAGGAAGGCGCATGACCACCAACCGCGGTCCTCGATCACGTCGCGGACGGTGGACCACTGCTCGGGGTCGAGGGCCGGCTCGCGACTGAGCACGAACCCGGACGACCGCGTGGGGTCGCCCACGATGGCCAGCGAGTAGTCGTCGGCCAGGTAGGTGATCCGGTAGTTGACGGGTCCGTTCTCGTCCTGGAACGGGACCATCGGGAAGTTGACCCGGAGCGAGGCGTTGGTGTCGGTGTCGCGGACCTTCGCCTCGCCCTCGATCACCGAGTCCGAGCTGATGGCCGAGCCGCACGAGTTGCGCACGGAGACCGTGCCGGGCGCGGTCACCGCGTACTCGGCCCTGGTGTCGTTGGTGCACTGCAGCGTGTAGGGCTGCGGGATGGCGGCGACCTGGAACCACTCTCCCTGATACCGCTCGAGGTCGACGGAGTCGACCTGGGTGAGCTCGGGTCCACCGAGGGAGCCCACGGCGACACCGTCGGGCAGGAGCTGCGAGGAGCCGCCGCCGAGGCGTCCGCCGTCGGTGACGTCCTGGGCGCTGGCCACGGGGGCGGTGCCCAGGCCCGCC
>NZ_JAALDT010000112.1:0-12162 GCF_014144995.1 Dietzia sp. DQ11-71
GGCGAGCCGCTCGGGAAGCGGTCGCGGCTCCGCCACCTCGTCTTGGTGCTCGCCCGTGTCCGCGTCGGCGGTCCTGTCGGCCACCTCCGCGTGCACGATCCGGGTCGCGGACCAGCCGGCGCGCTCGGCGGATCTCGCCGAGATCTCCCGGCTGCGCTCGCTCCACTCGGCCGCGTCGGGCACGTCCACGGCCGGTGTCGCCGCGGCCTCGAGCAGGTCCTGTCCGTACTCGGCCAGCGGGGGTGCATCGGCCTCCTCGACCACCGACCCGAACAGGGAGCCCCACAGTTTGCGGGGGGTCTTCTTCTGGGTAAGGACGTAGCCGTGTCCTGACACGGCAAGGCGGGATTCGGCACGGGTGGCGGCCACGTAGAGCAGGCGGACCCGCTCGGCCAGCGAATGCGCGCCCTCGCGTTCGGAGGCTCGGCCGAACGCGGGGTCCCGCACGATCGTGGAGAACGAGGCCGCAGGTCGTGGCGGGTCGTCGTCGGTCCACAGGAGCCGGGCCCGGTCGGCGGGCCACTTCCGGCTCATCCCGGCGACGATGACCATCGGGTACTCCAGCCCCTTGGAGGCGTGGATGGTGGTGATGCGGACCGCGTCCACCCCGATCTCAGGGATCGCGGCCTCGGGGACCCGGGCGTCCTCCGCGGTCAACGCCAGCGCCCAGTCTGCATAATCGCGCAGGTCGGCGCGTGCGGAGTCGGCGGCGGACTCCTCCCATTGCCAGGCGTGCTCGATGACGAATCGAATCCGGCGCCACAGGTCGCGCTGGCGGGGCGAGTCGGCGACGGCCTCGAAGACCATGCGGTCGCGGACGAGTTTCTCGAGTAGCTCGCCGGGGCGTCGGGTGTCCCGGGACAGGGCCGAGAGGTACCCCATCGCCTCGGCGACGGGCGACCCCACGAGGTCGGCGGGAGCCGGGGCACCGGGCGCCCAGGAGCCCCCGGCGGCGCGCCAGCGCAGGAGGTCGTCGTCACCGCAGCCGAACAACGGTGAGCGCAGTGCACCCACCAGGGAGGCCTCGTCGGCGCTGTTGGCCACGGCGCGGACCGCGAGCAGGAGTTCGCGGATCTCGGGTGTCCCGTAGACGATCGACGAGGCCTCGGTGCGGTAGTCGATCCCGGCGTGGTCGAGGCAGGTCTCGAGCATGGGTAGTGAGCCGCGCGAGGGCAGGAGGATGGCGATGTCCCCGAGTCGCAGTGGGCTCTGCTGACCTTCCTTGGACTCGTGGGTCCACCCCTCGCGGATCGCCGTGGCGATCACCCGGGTGACATCAGCAGCCTCGGTCCAGTGTCGCCGGTGGTCCTCGCTCGCATCCGGCGGGCAGTGCGGGGGCGCGTCGTCGGTGCGGAAGACGAAGGGACGGGGCCCGTGGGCGGGGTCGTACGGCGGTCGGTCGGGGGCGGGTTCGAGGTCCCGATACTCGGGCTGGACGCCGTCGGTCGCGGTGAGCACCTCGGAGAACACCTCGTTGACCCAGTCGAGGACCGGGCGTGAACAGCGGAAGTTGGTGCTCAGCCGCTCGATCTCGATACCGGCCTCGTCGCGGCCCCGGGCGCGGAGGTAGGTGGCGATGTCCGCGCGCCGGAACCGGTAGATGGACTGCTTGGGGTCTCCGACGGTGAACAGTCGGCCGGGCTCGGGCCCGGAACCGTCGGCTGCGGCCGTGAGCAACTCGGCGATGTCGAGCTGGATGGGATCGGTGTCCTGGAACTCGTCGATGAGGATCCGCCGGTAGCGCGCCCTGACGCGTTCGCGGACAGTCGGGTTCTGCAGCAACTCGCGCGCCAGGACGAGCTGGTCGTGGAATTGCAGTGTGCCGTGACGGCGACGGTCGGCGGCGTGTCGGAGCACCACCGGGACGAGAGCGTCGAGAACCACCGCGATGCGGGGACGCCAGTGCGCTTCGAGGATCCCACCGCAGAGGCCGGGGAGCTTCCTGATGTCCTCCTTGATGGAGTCGAGCGCTTCCTTGCCTCCCCAGCTGGCTCCCTTTCCGCCGCGTCCGACCCCGATCGGATTCGCGAGAAGCTCGACCCACGTCGGTGAGGCTGCCGGATCGGCGGTCGAGGCCTCGAGGTTCTCGAGCCAGGTCTGGTGCTTGCCGAGCGTCGCGTACATCAGGTCCGTCTCGTCCTGGCAGGCGTCCCGCCACCCGACGATCGATCCCACCGTGGCGACGACCTCGGCCAGGTCCGGTGTCCCGGGCAGTTCGGCGGCACCCGCGTACTGGGGCTCGGTGGGCAGGCGGTCCCAGTCGCGGTGCAGTGCCTCGACGACCTCCCGGAAGGCGTGGGTGCTCACGCCGGCGTCGAGCATGTCGTCCACGGCGCGTGCGAGGTTGCCTGTCCGGGCGGCGGTCGGGCCGCTGCCGAACAGGACGGTGGCGCACTCCTGCCACAAGGCCTCCACGGCGGTCGCCTCGGCGGTGTCCTGTTGGGCGGTGACCCTCGGCGGGATCCCCGCTTCCAGCGGATTCTCGGAGAGCAGACGCAGGGCGAAGGAGTGGAGGGTGCCGATGGCGGCGGTGTCGAGCCCCGCCAGGGCGGCGTCGGCGCGGTCATCGCCGTCGGCACGTTTGTCGACCAGCGTCACCCGGAGCCGGTCGCGGAGTTCGGCGGCCGCTTTCTCGGTGAACGTGATCGCCGCGATCTCCTCGACGGGCACTGCGTCCTCCAAGAGGAGCGCACCGAGGCGGCTGACCAGTGCGTGGGTCTTGCCGGTGCCGGCCCCGGCCTCGACGAACAGGGTCGCCGAGGTGTCCGTGGCGACGCGGGCACGGGCGGACCGGTCGGGCAGCTGGCTCATGCGGACGTCTCCGATTCGATCTCGGTCGGGTCGGCGGCGAGGAGGCCGTCGAACGCGGGGTGGGACGCGACCGGATCCTGTCGGGAGAGTTGCTCCCAAATTCGGTCGAGTTCCGCACCCCCGATGAGGTTCGCGAGGTCGCGGGAGGAGCCTCGCCCGCCCTTGAGCGGGAACCATCCCCGTTGGAGGGCGTCAACAAGATTGCCCACGTCCTCGCGGACCTTGTCCATCACCTCGACGGAGACGCCGAGAGAGATCCGCTCGAACTCCCCGCGCTCGGTGCAGTACCAGTACCGCACCTCGCGGACCGGCAGATCGCCGGCCGTCTCCGCGGCGGCGGCGTAGAGCGGCAGCTGGAATCGCGTGCCGGAAAGGGTGGGATCGTCCTCTGTCGGCCGGTCGTCCTGTCCGGGAGGCTTACCGGTCTTGTAATCCGTGACCCGCAGTGCGTCCGCCCGCTCATCGAGCCGGTCGATGGACCCGGCGAGGAGCACCGATGTCGTCCCCCGGGAGGTCGTCACCTCGAACGGGATCTCGACGACCGGGCCGTCGGCGTCCCGACGCCCGAATCCGAGCTCGGTCGCTGCCGGGCGCCACCCGGTCTCGAAGTCCGCCTCGTCCTCGGCGAACCACCGGTCGAGTTCGGCTGCGAGCAGGATCTCCCGCCGACGCCACAGTGAGGCGACGAGGCCGGGCGAGGTCGCGATCGCGGCCTCGCATTCACTGCGCAGCGCTCTCATGAGCAGGTCGCGGTCGGGTCCGGACCCGGTCTCGAGTCGATCGGAGATGTAGCGCTGGAGGATCCTGTGCACGAGATCGCCGTAGTCGCGCAGGTCCATCTCGATGTCCGCAGCCGGGTCGTCGAGTGTCCGGACCCGGAGCACCGTCGAGAGGAAGAACAGGTAGGGGCTCTGGGCCCAGTCCTCCAGTCTCGTGGGTGAGAGCGGGTGGTCGAGGACGGTGAGCAGGTCGGCGGCCGACGAGACGTCACCGGTGAACCGCGTGAACCGGCCGCGCCGACGGTCCTGACGCATTTCGTGGGCGCGGGCGATCAATTCAGGGGCCCCGGTCCGGGGCTGCCAACCGTTGACGGAGAGTTCCCGGATCCGCAGTTCAGAGGGGGTGGCCGGATCGGAGCCGAGCGCGGCCGGCGGGGTCAGCACGCCCTCGACGAACGAGGGCACCGCGGTGACGGCCGGGCATCCGGCGACGTCTTCCTGCCACGTGGTGGCGCGAACCGGCTTCCCGGCGAGACGGGTCAGGGTGGGCAGTAGCCAACGGGAGGGGATCCGGTTGCCGCCGCCTCGCATGGACCCACGGGGCAACGAACACAGGCGGTGCTCGGATCCGGCTGCCAGCGCGAGCTGGAGGACCCGGTACCGCTCGTCGAGCATGTCGGACGACTCGGGCTCGACCGCGCCTTCGGGCACGAGCGGGTCGGGTTTGTGCAACACGGGGAGCAGGCCCTCCGCCATCCCCACGACGCAGACGGTGTCCAGGTCGCGGCCCACGGCATCGTCGATCGGACCCAGGGCGACCCCGGCGCCCTCCTCGCCCACCCGGTCGACGATCCCGTCCAGCCGTGTGGCGACCGCACCGACCACTCGATCCCGGGTGATCGCGGGCGCGATCGCGTCCAGATCGCCGAGGGAACCGATCACCGCGAGGACCGACGCCCGGTCGGGGCTCTGGCGGAACAGTGAGGTCACCAGGCCGGTCACGGCGTCTGCGGCGGCCGTCCAGGTGCGCGCGGCGTCGACGGCGGCGAGTCCGGAACGAACGGTCGCGATCAGGCGCAGCACGGCCGCCGCCGCGGCCCGGTCGGACTCGGCGAGTTCCTCCGGTTCAGCCCGCAGGTGTTCCCCCAGTCGGTCCCAGTCGCCGGCGCCGATGACGGGAAAGCGCGTCCGGGTGAGGATCTCCAACCGCCTGGACGAGACGGCGGCGCCCTCGTCGTCGAACACCACGATCGCCCCCTCGGCGACGATCGAGAGGAGTTCGGCGCGCGGCATACGGTCGGCGTCCAGGCCGAGCAGCCGCACGAGCGTGCGACCGGCACCGGAGCGACCCAACCCCGCGTCGGAGGGACCGTGGACGGCGATCCCGGCTTCGCCGAACGCGCGGTGGAGCAGCCGCAGGTAGGGGTCCGGTGACGGGTAGTAGACGCCGATCCGGTGGCCGGGGACCCCGTCCGCCAGGCGCGAGCGGGCGAAACGGACCACCGCGCGCACCTCGTCATCGGAGTCCGACGCGTGGAGCACGTGCGTGCCGGTGACGGCGTTCCCGGTGCCGGGTTCGGCGGCGGAGGCGAGGTGGTCCGATCCGGTACCGGGCAGGGGAGAGATGCCCCGCTGGTCCAGCGCTGCCCGCAGCCTGCGCTCGGCCTGCGTCCCGCGCAGCGGCGCGGCCAGCACGATCCGGCCCAGCTCGTCCAGGCGCTCCAACGCGACGCTCACGGCCTCGAACTGCGTGTAGTACGCGGCCCCCGTCATCTCATGGGCCTCGTCGGCCAGCCGGAGGACCTCCGAGTGCAGGCGGGTCTGGGCGGTGACCGACCCGGGCTCAACGGTCCCCAGCCGCAGGCAGGCCTGCGCCACGGCCTGCCCGGTGACGGGCTCGGAGGCTACCGCCTCGAGATGCCCGGGGTCGGCGTCCAACGCCTTATCGACGGCGGCGGCCAGGAGCGGGAACGGGAGCGCCGCCCTCGGTGCCTGGGCGGGCGCCGAGAGTTCGCTGATCACCTGGGAGGCGGTCCGGACCGCCACGTTGACGGCCCCACCGTCGAGCGCCAGCGCCCTCACCAGGTCCCTGGCCGCACCGAACGACGGCACCAGGACGGTGATCCGGCCGAGAGGGTCGGTGCCGCGGAGGCGGCGGACCTCGGCGACGAGGGCGCTGGGACGAGCCTGGGTTCCGGTCACACCGCCATGGTGCCCCACGGGTACGACAGGTCCGGGAGGGACGGTCTCGTATCGCCCGTGTGCGGCCGTGCCCCCGGTACGAGGGGGTCGCTGCGGGTCCGTTCATGAGTTCCGCTAATGTCCTACCCCGTGCCACGAGCACGGCCCTGTGGCGCAGTTGGTTAGCGCGCCGCCCTGTCACGGCGGAGGTCGCGGGTTCGAGTCCCGTCAGGGTCGCCGGAGAGAGCCGGTGCATTCAGGTCATCGAATGCACCGGCTCTCGTCTGTGCTGCTACCGCGGCCCCAGCCTCGCCGCGATCGCGTCCCGCGTCGAGGAGAACGTGAACAGGAAGTGTTCGAGCGCTACCTGGGCGTGGCGGGGGAGCAGCGGGGCGACCGGCACGGTGGTCCGCTGCAGGACGTGCCGGCCGTCGAGGATCCACGACGTGCGGTCGTCGTCGAGATTGAGTCGAGCCAGCTCGAGCGCCGCGTCGGACCTGGAGCGCACTCCCCGCACGACCCACGCCCAGATGCGCGCGTACGGCTCGTCCTCGTCGAATGAGACGTGCATCCGGTGGCCGACGTGGTCGGAGACGATGGCTCCGCGGTCGTCGACCACGCAGGCCCGTCCCGTGACTCTCTCGACGATCGCCTCGAACCGTTCCCGGGCGTCCTCGTGGTCGGCCACCTCCACCGCCACGTCGATGGGGTTCGGGTGGTCGGCGGGGTCGTTGCCGATGGGGATCGAGTCCCAGCGGAGCAGACGCAGCGGTCCGGTGTGCCGCCCGACCGTGCCCTGGCAGCGCAGGGTCAGCAGTTGGGGGTGCGGTACCCCGAGCCGGTCGCGGCAGGCATCGACGACCGCCCGGGCGATGGTGGCGGGCGCGGTGGGGGCGGTGTGGGCGATCATCTCCTCCACGAGGGGGTGACCGGCGAGGCGCACGGTCACCCAGGCGCGCTCGCCGCCGGGCGCGAGGTGGACGATGCACCGCCCCCGCGTTCCGGACGCGTCGGACGGCGGGGTGAACTCCATCGCGCCGACCGCCCCCGGCCTGCGGAGATGCCCGGCCAGTGTGGTCTCGAAACCGTCCCAGGGGTCCTCCGCGGGACGCAGCGGCGCGCTGCCCGGGCCGGAGAGCTGGTCACGCACGGCGTCATCCCACCGGTGCGAGGGCGGCCACGTCGTCGACCGCCCGGCGGAGTTCTCGCGAGGCGGTGCAGTCACCGAGCCGTTCGGCGACGGCGTCGGCGATCGCGCGGTAGAACCACAGTTTCTCCTCCGGCCCGGCGTTGAACAGGCCCCACATGTCACCGCCCAGCCGCTCGTGCGCGGTGACCATCGAGCGCAGGTTGTGAATCTTGTCGGCGGCCGAGATGAGCAGGCACTCGTGGGAGTCCTCGGCCAGTCGCGCGAGGTAGCCCTCCTTGCGCACCCGCCACGGCGGGGTCTGGACACCGGCGGTCTTCTCCTCCGACACGCCGCGGACGAGTTCCGTGACCCGCTCGCCGAACTCGGCGGTCATGTCGTCGGCCGAGTACACCGTTGGCGGCACGTCCTCCAGGACGTCGTGCAGCAGCGCCGCGACCGCCACGTCCTCGTCGGAGGTGAAGTCCGAGACGATCAGCGCCACCGCGACCGGGTGGGCGATGTAGGGCGTCGGGTCGTCCTTGCGGGTCTGGCCGGCGTGGCAACGGGCGGCGACCGCGAGCGCGCGGTCGAGGGTGGGGGTCCAGGTGAGCGACATGGTGCACTCCTCGAGGGGAGAGGTCCCGACGCCGGGCGACGCCGCCGGGTCGTGGGTGGAACCGGCGGTGACCGGTGTCCCTTCCACACTCCCGAGTACACACCACGGGTACGACACGGGGGAACCGATCGGCGTGGGGCGCGCGTCGTACATGGTGAGGACGCCACGGGGGCGTCCCGGTAGTAGACCGGAACGACGACGAGGAGGGCTCGTGCCCGACGGGACGATCAGGGCGGATGCCGGGAAGATCGCGAGCGCGGTCTCGGTGTTCCGCGACTGCGGGGAGGCGGCCGCGGAGGTGACATTTCCCGAGGTCACGGCACGTCTGGGCGGCGGTCTTCCGGGCGGGTCGGCGATCGAGCAGGCGGTGGACCGGGCGTGCGGTGCTGCCGCGGTGTGCGCCTCGAGAATCGCGGGTCGGCTCGGGGGCCTGGCCGACTTCGCTGCCGAGGCGCACCGGTTCCTCGAGGCCGAGGATGAGGACTTCGCGGCTCTCCTCGCAGCGGTGGCCCGGCGGTGAGCTGGACAGTCGGCGACATTCGTCGTTGGGACGTGTCCGCAGTGGCGGGCGCCGGCGGCGAGGTCGGGCGGCGGGGCTCGGTGGCGGAGGGCATCCGGAGGGACCTGGTCGACGGTGCGGTGGAGCTGGATGATGGCTGGGACGGGGAGGCCGCTGACGCCGTTCTCGACACCGTGGAACGTGAGAAGTCGCACGTCAGCACGCTGGCTGACGGACTAGAGGATCTGGCTGATGCTCTCCGGAACTCGCACGCTGCGCTGGGGCCGGCAGTTCAGACGGTTCGAGATCGGATCGCCGATGCCGAGGCAGCCGGACTGCAGGTGGGCGAATCGTCGGTGCGTCCGTTGTCTGGTCGCGACGACATCGATCAATCGACGGTAGATGAGCATGCGGAGGCGATCAGCTCCGCGGTCGACACCGTGCGCTCCCTCGATGATCACTACGGGCGCCAGATAGACGGGATCGCCGCCCGGCTGCACGCCGCGATCCCACCTGAGGTCGACCGGTCGCCGATCCCGGGCCCGGACGACCCGTGGCCCGGTCGCGGTGTGGACGCGATGACTGGGGCCGCGTCTCGGGGCTATCCGGACGTCGCCGATGAACTCGATCCACTGACGCGGGGGAAGCACATGCTCAACCCGGCCCCTGACGACTTCGGCAGAGCCGCGGCGACAGGACTGCGGGGACTCGGTAGGGTCGCCGGTCCGGTCGGTGGCGGGCTTACGGTGTACGACGGCGTGAAGGCCCACGCCCAGGGGAAGACGTCGACCGGCGAGGCCGTCGCGGAGACCCTCGGGGCTCTGGGTGGCGGCGCGCTCGGAGGCGCCGCAGCCGGCGCCGTCGCAGGAACGATGTTCGGTCCCCTCGGCACGTTCATCGGCGCCGGCATCGGTGCGGCCGTCGGGACGTACCTGGGACAGCAGGCGGGCGATATGGCTCACGACCGGTACCGGGCCCACACGGCAGAGAGGTGACACGACCATGAGGTATGGGCAGAGATGGGACGACCCGTCGGAACGCGACCCGCACCCCTACGAACACCCCGCCCTGGAACCGGAACCCGGATTCTGGGACGGCAAGTGGGAAGAGTTCAAGCGGCGGTTCATCCAGATGGCCTGGGAGGATCACTACAGCCGGACCGTCCTCATCCTCTCGACGGTGGGATTCGTGGCGACATTCATCTGGATGTGGTTCACCGGTGAAACCTGACGCCCACCCCTAGAACGTCTTGGCGTCGATCACGAACCGGTACCGGACGTCAGAGCTCACGACGCGGTCGTACGCCTCGTTGATCTTGTCCGCCGAGATGAGCTCGATGTCGGCCGTGATCCCGTGCTCGGCGCAGAAGTCGAGCATCTCCTGGGTCTCGGGGATCCCCCCGATCATGGATCCGGTCAGGATCCTGCGCCCGGCGGCGACGGACCCGGCCCGCACCGACATCGGCTCGGTCGGGATGCCGATGTTGACCAGCGCTCCGCGCGGCTTGAGTGTGGCGAGGAACCGGTCCATCGGCAGGCTCGCGGAGACGGTGTTGAGGATGACGTCGAAGGTGCCGCGGAGCTCGCGGAGCGTGGCCTTGCCCTCGTCGCCGGCGGTCGCGTAGTGCTCCACGGCGCCGTACTTCAGCGAGTCGTCCCGCTTGGAGGTGGTCTGCGACAGGACCGTCACCTCGGCGCCCATCGCCACCGCGAGCTTCACGCCGACGTGGCCGAGTCCGCCCATGCCGATCACCGCGACCTTGGTGCCCGGGCCGACATTCCACTGCTTCAGCGGCGAGAACATGGTGATCCCCGCGCACAGCAGCGGCGCCGCCGCGGCCGGGTCGAGCCCGTCCGGTACGGACACCACCATGGGCTCCTCGACCACGATGTGGGTCGAGTAGCCGCCGTTCGTCACCGGGCCCTCGGGGTCGCCCTCGGGCAGCGGGGAGCCGTAGGTCGCGACCGACCCGCGCTCACACTCCTGTTCCTGGCCGGCCTGGCAGGAGGCGCACTCGTGGCAGGCGCCGACCAGGCACCCGACGCCCACGCGGTCGCCCACCGCGTGCCGGGTGACCTCGGAACCGACCTCGCGGACAATGCCGACGATCTCGTGCCCGGGCGCCACGGGGTAGGTGGTCTTCCCCCACTCGCCGCGCACGTGGTGGATGTCGGAGTGACAGATGCCGGCGTACTCGATCTCGATGAGCACGTCGTCCGGGCCGGTGTCCCGACGTCGGATCGTGGTCTTCTCCAGGGGTGCGTCCGGTGCGGTGGCGGCGACGGCGGCGACGTCCATGTGTGGTCTCCCGTTGATCGAGTCGGATTTGTGGTGCGAACTGTCCAGTCGGAGTGCTCGCCACAGTAGAGGCGCGCGCGTTCCGCTGCAGAGAACCGAGCGCCGGGGCGGTTCCGTCCGCGATTCCCTGACGCATGTCAGCGTCGTGGTTATGATCCAGATCACACCGCCACCCGTGAAGGAATTCCCACATGGCCGACACCGTCCGTGAGCAACTCCGCCGCCACGCCGACTCCGATTCCGTCGCGATCCGCTACGACGACACCTCGATCACCTGGCGTGACTACCTGGCGGGCGCCGACGCCCGGGCCGGCGCCGTCACGGGGATGTTGGATCCCGCGCGGCCGCTCCACGTGGCCACGCTCCTGGAGAACACCCCGGAGATGCTCTTTGCGTTGGCGGCGGGCGCGGCGGGCGGGTACGTCACCGTCGGGCTCAACGCGACCCGCCGGGGGGAGGGGCTGGCCCGTGACATCCGCAAGGCGGAGTGCCAGGTCATCCTCACCGACTCCGAGCTTAAGCCGCTGCTGGACGGCCTCGACCTGGGCGAGGTCAGCGTGATCGACACCGATTCCGACGAGTGGGCGGCGCTGGTGGCGTCGTCGTCCGCCCCCCAGGACCCGCCGCCGGTGGAGGCCATGGACCCGTTCATGCTCATCTTCACCTCGGGCACGTCGGGTGATCCGAAGGCGGTGCAGGTCGGCAACTTCACGGTGACGATGTCCGGAGAGAACCTCGCGCCGTCGTTCGGTCTGACCTCCGAGGACGTGCTGTACCTGTCCATGCCGTTGTTCCACTCCAACGCCATCATGAGCGGCTTCTCCCCGGCGATCGCGGCGGGCGCCACCATGGCGCTGGCCCGCCGGTTCAGTGCGACCCGGTTCGGGGACGACATCCGCCGCTACGGCGTGACCTACATGAACTACGTGGGCAAGCCGCTGGCCTACATCCTCGACACCCCGCCCCGCCCCGACGACGCCCAGACCACGCTCCGCGCCGCGTTCGGCAACGAGGCCGCGGCCAAGGACATCCCCGCCTTCGCGCAGCGGTTCGGGTGCGAGGTCCGCGACGCCTACGGCTCCACCGAGCTCGCGGTGATCATCGTGCGGACCGAGAACTCGCCGCTGGCGTCGATCGGGGAACCGTTCCCGGGGGTCGCCGTGTACGACCCCGCGACCGGGGAGGAGTGTCCCCGCGCGGTGTTCGACGACGACGGCGCCGTGACCAACCTCGATGAGTGTGTGGGCGAACTCGTCAACACCGAGGGGGCGGGGTTCTTCGCCGGCTACTACAACGACGACACGTCGACCTCCGACCGCATGAGGGACGGGATGTACTGGTCGGGCGATCTGGCCTACCGCGACGCGGACGGCTTCGTCTACCTGGCCGGGCGCAGCGGGGACTGGCTGCGCGTCGACGGCGAGAACATGGCCACCGGCATCATCGAGGAGATCCTGCTGCGCAACCCGGCGGTCTCGCGGGTCGCCGTCTACGGTCTGCCCGATCCGCGCGGGGTGGGTGACCAGCTCGCCGCGGCGATCGTCCCCCGCCACGACTCGGAGTTGGAGCCGGCCGCGTTCGAGCAGTTCCTCGCCTCGCAGCCGGACCTGTCGCCCAAGGCGTGGCCGCGCTGGGTCCGGATCTCCGTGGACCTGCCCACCAGCGACCAACAAGATCCTCAAGCGGGAGCTCGTCAGGCAGGGCGTGGGGGCCGCCGGCGCGGACGGCACAGGGTCTGACGGCACAGGGGCAGGCGCCGCGCCGGCGGACACCTGGTGGGAGCGCGACGAGCGGGGCACCGCGTACACCGAGCTGGCCGGGGCGCGGGTGTAGTGGTCTACGTCGTCACGCGGTTCGACTTCCGCGCGCCGGGCGCCGGGCCGGAGGAGCGCCGGGACCGCTACCGCGC
>NZ_JAALDT010000113.1:0-3242 GCF_014144995.1 Dietzia sp. DQ11-71
GCCCTCCTGTGCGGGCTGGTGCTGGGGTGGATCACCGTCACCGTCCGCCGCACGCAGGCGCTGCGCACCCACACCGTCGCGGCCGTGGCCGACAGGCTCGCGGCGCTGCGGGCCGACGCCGAGCAGTCACTCGGCTCGAGGATCCTCGCCGCGGAGGCCACCATCACCGACGGCTTCGCCCACGATCCCGGCCCCCGGGTCGCCGACCTCGAACGCCGCATCCGAGCCACCCGCGCGGGACAGACCGCCCCGCCGGCCCCCACGACAGGGAGTCCCTCATGACCGATCCGCTGTTCGGTGCGGACTCCTTCGATCACCACCCGGCGCCCGACGTGTGCGGCCTCCAGGACGCCCCGCTGGCCGAACCCTCGTCGCTGGGACTGCACGTGCCCGTGGGCGAGGACGTCCTCGACCTCGGCTCCCCCGAGGCGGACCTCGACGGGGACGGCTTCATGGAGGCGGTCACCCTCGGCGACGACCGGGGACTGACCGTGTACACCGACGCCGACGGCGACGGCACCGTCGACCACGTCTCGACCGTGCGGTTCGACGGCAGCTACGACTCGTGGCGGCTGGCGAACCCCGCGGAGGGCGTGCCCTTCGGGGGATTCACGAACGAGGCTCGCGGGGACACGACCGGCGACTTCCCGTCGCCCGCCCGGTGGGAACGCATCGACCACGGCCACATCTGACCGGCGACCTGAGGAATCCCTCATGTCCGGGTGTGCAAAGGGGCTGCGACTGAGCAGTCGACAACGCTTGACGATACTCTGTGACTAACACCATGCACCACGCGCGAGGAGCTGTGATGACCACCACCACCATTCCCGGCCTCGAGGGTCAGGCACCAACCGATCACGCGGAGTTGCTCGCGTGGATCGCCGAGGTCGCCGAGCTCACCCAGCCGGACCGGGTCGTCTTCGCCGACGGCTCCGACGCTGAGTGGGATCGCCTCACGACCGAGATGGTGGAGGCCGGGACCTTCGTCAAGCTCAACGAGGAGAAGAAGCCGAACTCCTTCCTGGCCCAGTCGGACCCGAAGGACGTCGCCCGCGTCGAGTCGCGGACCTTCATCTGCTCGGAGACCGAGGAGGGCGCCGGCCCCACCAACAACTGGCGCGACCCGGCCGAGATGCGCGAGCACATGACCGGACTGTTCCGCGGCAGCATGCGGGGCCGCACGATGTACGTCGTGCCGTACTGCATGGGCCCGCTGGAGGCGGAGGACCCCAAGCTCGGCATCGAGCTGACCGACTCGGCGTACGTGGTGGTCTCGATGAAGATCATGACCCGCATGGGCTCGGCGGCCCTGGCGAAGATCGGCACGGACGGCGAGTACGTCAAGGGCCTGCACTCCGTGGGTGCCCCGCTCGCCGAGGGCGAGCAGGACGTGCCCTGGCCGTGCAACGAGGAGAAGTACATCACCCACTTCCCCGAGACCCGCGAGATCTGGTCGTTCGGGTCCGGCTACGGCGGAAACGCCCTGCTGGGCAAGAAGTGCTTCGCGCTGCGCATCGCCTCCGCCATGGCCCGCGACGAGGGCTGGATGGCCGAGCACATGCTCATCCTCAAGCTCATCTCCCCCGCCGACGAGGTCCACTTCATCGCCGCGGCCTTCCCGTCCGCCTGCGGCAAGACCAACCTCGCGATGCTGCAGCCCACCATCGAGGGCTGGCGCGCGGAGGTCGTGGGTGACGACATCGCGTGGATGCGCTTCGGCGCCGACGGCCGGCTCTACGCCGTCAACCCGGAGTACGGCTTCTTCGGCGTCGCCCCGGGCACCAACTACTCGTCCAACCCCAACGCCATGAAGACGCTGGAGCCGGGCAACGCCATCTACACCAACGTGGCGCTGACCGACGACGGTGACGTGTGGTGGGAGGACCTCGAGGGCACCCCGGACCACCTCATCGACTGGCTGGGCAACGACTGGACCCCGGAGGGCGACGGCAAGGCCGGCAACGCCGCGCACCCCAACTCGCGCTACTGCGTCCCGATCAACCAGTGCCCGGTCACCGCGCCGGAGTTCAACTCGCCCGAGGGCGTGCCTATCTCGGCCATCCTCTTCGGCGGTCGCCGCGCCGACACGGTCCCGCTGGTCAGCGAGGCCTACTCGTGGAACCACGGCGTGTACATCGGCGCGACCCTGTCCTCCGGGCAGACCGCTGCCGCGGAGGGGCAGGTCGGCGCGGTGCGTCGCGACCCCATGGCCATGCTGCCGTTCGTGGGCTACAACGTCGGCGAGTACTTCCAGCACTGGGTCGACATGGGCGCCCGGGGCGGCGACAAGATGCCCAAGATCTTCCTCGTCAACTGGTTCCGCAAGGGCGCCGACGGCCGCTTCGTGTGGCCCGGCTTCGGCGAGAACAGCCGCGTGCTCAAGTGGGTCGTGGACCGCATCGAGGGTCGCGTGGAGGGTGACGAGACCGCCGCCGGCATCACCGCCCGCGCCGCGGACATCGACATGACCGGCCTGGACACCCCGATCGAGGACGTCGAGGCCGCCCTGGCCGTCGACCCCGAGGAGTGGCGCCGCGAGCTGCCGCTCATCACCGAGTGGCTCGAGTTCTGCGGACCCAAGGTCCCGGCCGAGGTCCACGAGCAGTTCGCCGCCCTCAAGGAGCGGCTCGGCTGACACCGGCACCTGCACGGAAAGACCCACGCGGACGGGCCACACCATTCCCCGGTGTGGCCCGTCCGCCTCTACAATCTGGGCGAAGCCCTGTACTACTGCCCTTGTTGATGTCACAGTTACTGGCTGCGCGGGCAACAGCGTTCCCGCCCGGAAGGAGGGGCATGAGAGCCAGCGTGATCGGCCTCATCGCGCTTCCCATCGTGGCGAGCGGCGTCGCAGCAGCCGCCGTGGCCGGTTTCGGGCTCCCCGCCCCGACGTCCGTTCCTGCCGGGCCGACCGCCACCGCCGGAATCACCGGCGAGTCGACGGACGCGTCCCCGGCCGTCGACGAGGAGTACGCGGGCACCGCCATCGAGGGGATCAAGCCGTTCCTCACGGTGATCGACGGCAGGTCGGCCCTGCCCGTACCGGAGCCGATCCCGTCGTTCCTCTCGCTGTTGACGGTGCCCTCCGTGCCGCTGGCACCGCTTCCCCCGCAGGTCGACGGCCGGGTTGCTCCCGCGGACACCGTCGGTCCGCGCGCCGGGCAGGGCCCGGACCGGGTCCGGGACGACCTCGTGCCCCGCGACCCCACGACGGGCCCCGGTCCCGGCTCCGGGGCGGACGA
>NZ_JAALDT010000114.1:0-2467 GCF_014144995.1 Dietzia sp. DQ11-71
CCGTGGCCCACGCAGCGGCCGACGAGGCCCGGCCCTACACCGCGCAGGTCCGCGACCAGGCCGGTGTCGCCACCCGACTCGCCGCGGTCCGGGCCGAGGAGGCCCGCAAGGCCGCACAGGCCAAGAAGAAGGACGCGCAGAAGGACGCCCGTAAGAAGGCGGCCCGCGCCGGCAAGGACGCCAGGAAGAAGTCCGCCCGGTTCGAGAAGGAGGCCGGCAAGAAGGCCTCCGAGGCCAAGAAGATGACGGACGAGGTCCGCGCGAAGGCCGCCGACGTCATCCGTCCCTGACGACCGGGGCGGGCCACCGCCCCCGGAATACCGCCGGCGGCCACACCGCCTCCCGACGACCCCGCCCCCACCCGGGCGGGGTCGTCGTCGTCAGAGCACCCGTCGCGGTTCCCGGTAGCCTGGTCATCCTGCCCGAACCGACTACGCAGACCCCGGAGGGAGCGCCCGTGACGGGACACGACGCCGTCGACGAGGAACAACGTCACCTCGGCCGCCTCCTCGACCGCCTCGAGGAGTTGCGGGCGGACACGCGTGCGCGCCTGGACGCCGTCCTGCGCGGGTCGGGCGGCACCCCGCAGGCGCGGTCGGAACGGGAGTCGTTCGCCCGGCTCTACACCTCGGAGCTCGCGGCGTTCAGCGCCGCCAACCTGGGCCTGTACTTCGGCCGGTTGGACATGGGGGACGGCGAGGTGCGCCGGATCGGGCGCGTGGGTCTCCGCGACGACGACGACGACCTCACGACGCTGCTCCTCGACTGGCGCGCCGACCACAGCCGGCCCTTCTACCTGGCGACGACCGCCCGGCCGGAGGGCGCTCACCGGCGCCGCCACCTGCGGACGATCGGTCGCCGGGTGATCGGGATCCACGACGAGTACCTCACGGCTCCGGAAGACGGTGAGCTCCCCGAGGACCACGACGACGTGGTGGGCGAGTCCGCCCTGCTCGAGGCGCTGGACACCGCCCGTTCCGCCCACATGACGGACATCGTGGCCACCATCCAGCGGGAGCAGGACGAGATCATCCGGAACCCGCACTCCGGCGTCCTGGTGGTCCAGGGCGGCCCGGGCACCGGAAAGACCGCCGTGGCGCTGCACCGCGCTGCCTACCTCCTCTACACGCACCGGCAACGGTTGGACCGCAGCGGAGTGCTCATCGTCGGACCCAATGCGCGGTTCCTCGACTACATCGCGCGCGTGCTGCCGTCCCTCGGCGAGTCGGGGGTGGTCCTGCGCACGCTCGCCGATCTCTATCCGGGCGTCCGGGCGACCGGACCGGAGACCCTGCGCGGCGAGGAGGTCAAGGGCTCCGGCGAGATGGTTGGAATCCTCAAGGCCGCGGTGCGGGCCCGCCAGCTCGCTCCGGAGACCGACGTCGTGGTGCGGGTCGAGGCACACGATCTGACACTGACCCCGGCGACGGTGCGGGCGGCGCGGGGGCGGGGACGGATGACCCGGCGACCCCACAACCAGTCCCGCGACGCGTTCGCGACGCGGATCATCGACGCCCTCACCGAGCAGTACGTCTCCGCGCTCACGGACCCGGTCGGCCGGGCGGAGGACGAGGCGTGGTCACCGGACGGCGACGGTGTCGGCGATCTCGGCGACCCCGCCCGCCCCCTGTTGGACGCGGATGACCGGGCGGAACTCCGCCGTGAGGTCGAGGCCTCCCGCGAGGTCGCCGAGGCGATCGACGGGTGGTGGCCGGTGCTACGGCCCGAGCAGCTCCTCGCCGACCTGCTGTCGAGCCGCGACCGGATCGCCGAGGCGGCGGGTGACTACGTCGCGGAGGACCAGGATGCGCTCTTCCGGGAGAACGGCGCCGCGTTCTCGGTGGCGGATGTACCGCTGCTGGACGAGCTCGCGGAACTCCTCGGCGAGGACCCGACCGCCGATGGCAGCGAGGCGGACCGCGCGTGGGCGGAGCAGGTCCGACAGGCGGAGGAGGCTCTCGAGATCCTCACGGGTTCGGCCGTGCAGGACATCGAGGACGACCTCGATCCGGAGGTGCTCATGGCCTACGACGTCGTCGACGCCGAGTCCCTGGCACGCCGCCACAGCGAGGACTCCGATCTCACCGTGGCCGACCGAGCCGGCGCGGACCGGACGTGGGCGTTCGGGCACGTGATCGTCGACGAGGCCCAGGAGCTGTCCACCATGGCGTGGCGGGTGCTCATGCGCCGCTCCCCCAACCGGTGGATGACGCTCGTCGGTGACGTCGCCCAGACCTCGAGCCCGGCGGGCATCGACTCGTGGGCCGATGCCCTGTCGCCGTACGTGGACGACCGGTGGGTGCTGTCCGAGCTGACCGTGAACTACCGCACCCCGGAGACCATCTCCGCCGTGGCCGAGCTGCTGCTCGCCGAGATCGACCCGGCCGCGTCGTCGCCGCGGACGGTGCGCTCGGGGCGACGGCCGGTCGCGTGGCTCGAGCCGGACGGTCGGTCGGTGGCGCAGGCG
>NZ_JAALDT010000115.1:0-4232 GCF_014144995.1 Dietzia sp. DQ11-71
CGGGCCGGACCCCGCGCCGCACCCCGACCACCGACGCCGTCGCGACGACGGCAGCGCGCCGGACGACGTCGGCGAGCCCGACGCCGAGGTCGCGGAGAACACCCTCGGCGTGGTCCTGTCCGGGGTCGACACGGACGCGCTGCCCGGCGATCTCGCCGCCGAACTGGAGGACGCCTCGGATCGCGTGTCCATGGCCCGTCGCTTCTACAACGACGCCGTCCGCGACACCCGCAGTCTGCGGGAACAGGCCCCGGTCCGCCTCCTGAGACTGGCCGGCCGGGCCCCGATGCCCGGGTACGTCGAGCTGGTCGACGCACCGCCACCGCAGGCCTGACCAACCCCGGTGGGGCGGCGGTTGGGGCACCGGGGTGAGGGAGACCTACACTGGACCCCTGTCACACGTCGTCTGAGCCAGGAAAGGCCTATTTCGTGAGCGACCCGCAGTCCAGCGAGAACACCACCGGAACCGCACGCGTCAAGCGAGGTATGGCCGAGATGCTCAAGGGCGGCGTCATCATGGACGTCGTCACCGCCGAGCAGGCGAAGATCGCCGAGGACGCCGGCGCCGTGGCCGTGATGGCCCTCGAGCGCGTCCCCGCCGACATCCGGGCCCAGGGCGGAGTCGCCCGCATGAGCGACCCCGACCTCATCGACGGCATCATCGAGGCCGTCTCCATCCCCGTGATGGCCAAGGCCCGCATCGGGCACTTCGTCGAGGCGCAGATCCTCCAGGCCCTCGGCGTGGACTACGTCGACGAGTCCGAGGTCCTCACCCCGGCCGACTACGCCAACCACATCGACAAGTTCGGCTTCACCGTGCCGTTCGTCTGTGGCGCCACCAACCTCGGCGAGGCCCTGCGCCGGATCACCGAGGGCGCGGCCATGATCCGTTCCAAGGGTGAGGCCGGCACCGGCGACGTCTCCAACGCCACCACCCACATGCGCCAGATCCGCCAGCAGATCCGCAAGCTCCAGAGCCTGCCGTCCGACGAGCTGTACGTGGCCGCCAAGGAGCTCCAGGCGCCGTACGAGCTGGTCAAGGAGGTCGCCGAGACCGGCAAGCTCCCCGTGGTGCTGTTCACCGCGGGCGGCATCGCCACCCCGGCCGACGCCGCGATGATGATGCAGCTCGGTGCCGAGGGCGTGTTCGTCGGTTCCGGCATCTTCAAGTCCGGCAACCCCTCCGAGCGGGCCAAGGCGATCGTCAAGGCGACGACCTTCCACGACGATCCGGAGATGCTCGCGACCATCTCCCGCGGCCTCGGCGAGGCCATGGTCGGCATCAACGTCGACGACATTCCCGAGCCCCACCGGCTCGCCGAGCGGGGCTGGTGACCCGCCGGTGGCGAAGATCGAGGACATCCTCGAGATCGAGCGGATAGACCGCGACCTCTACCGGGGTCCGGCCATCCGCACGCACCTGCAGCGGACCTTCGGCGGCCAGGTCGCCGGACAGACCCTCGTCGCCGCGGTCCGGACCGTGGACTCCGACAAGCACGTCCACTCCCTGCACGGGTACTTCATCCGGCCGGGCATCCCCGACGTGCCGACCGTCTTCCAGGTCGACCGCCTCCGGGACGGTCGCAGCTTCGCCACCCGCCGTGTCACCGCCATCCAGGAGGGGGAGCCGATCTTCTCCATGTCGGCCTCCTTCCACCTGGTCGACCAGGAGGGCATCGAGCACCAGGACTCGATGCCCCGGGTCGTGGGGCCCGAGGAGATCGACGTCCCGAGAATCGAGGACCTCGACGAGGCCCACCGCGTCTTCGTCGAGGAATGGGCCCAGTGGGACATCCGGATCGTCCCCCGGGACCGCCTGGAGACGAGTTCGGTGCTGGCCTCGCAGCAGCGGGTGTGGTTCCGCAGCGTCGACACGCTGCCGGACGATCCGAACTTCCACGTGTGCACACTCGCGTACATGTCGGACATGACGTTGTTGGGCTCGGCCAAGGTCCCGCACCCCGACGAGCCCACCCAGGACGCCTCGCTCGACCACGCCATGTGGTTCATGCGCCCCTTCCGGGCCGATGACTGGTTGCTGTACGACCAGACCTCGCCGTCGGCGTTCGGGGGGCGCGCCCTCACCCAGGGGCGGATCTTCGACCGCTCCGGCCGACTCGTCGCCGCCGTCACCCAGGAGGGACTGTCCCGCCGTCTGCGACCGGGAGCCCAGTCGTTCCCGGTGAGCACCACCGACGACCCGTCCGAGAAGTGAGCACGGACGCCCCGACCGTCGGTGTCCTCGCCCTCCAGGGCGATGTCGCCGAACACGTCCGCCACCTCGAGTCCGTCGGCGCGCGGGCCGTGGCCGTCCGCCGGCGCTCCGAGCTCGACGGTGTGGACGGACTCATCCTGCCCGGCGGGGAGTCCACCGCGATGAGTCGGCTGTTGGACGTCTACGACATGTACGAACCGGTGGCCGAGAGGATCTCGGGCGGCATGCCGGTCTACGGCTCCTGCGCGGGCATGATCCTGCTGGCGTCGGTCGTCCTCGACACCCGGGCCGACGCCACCTGGTTCTCCGCGATCGACATGACCGTCCGACGGAACGCCTTCGGACGGCAGGTCGACTCGTTCGAGGCCGACCTCGTCGTCGACGCCCTCGGCGCCGACCCGGTCCGGACCGTCTTCATCCGCGCACCCTGGGTCGAGACGGTCGGCCCCGACGTGGAGGTACTCGCCCGCGTCCGCGCCTCCGACGGCCACGATCACGTGGTCGCGGTGCGGCAGGGCAACGCCCTGGCGACCTCCTTCCACCCCGAGGTGACCGACGATGTGCGCGTTCACCGGTACTTCGTCGACATGGTGCGGCAGTCGACCTCGTAGACTGGCCAGTCAGCGACACATCGCACCGGGCCGCCAACCGAGGTCGGCCCGGACTGACACCCCCGGAGGGCGGAACATCCCATGTCAGGCCATTCCAAGTGGGCCACCACCAAGCACAAGAAGGCCGCGATCGACGCCAAGCGCGGCAAACTCTTCGCCAAGCTCGTCAAGAACATCGAGGTGGCGGCCCGTACGGGCGGCGGTGACCCAGCCGGCAACCCCACGCTCTACGACGCCATCCAGAAGGCCAAGAAGAACTCTGTCCCGGGCGACAACGTCGAGCGGGCGCGCAGACGTGGCGCCGGCGAGGAGGCGGGCGGCGCCGAGTGGGAGACCATCATGTACGAGGGGTACGGCCCGAACGGCGTGGCCCTGCTCATCGAGTGTCTGACCGACAACCGCAATCGCGCCGCGGGCGAGGTGCGCACGGCGATGACCCGCAACGGCGGCAACCTCGCCGACCCCGGTTCGGTGGCCTACCTGTTCACCCGCAAGGGCGAGATCGTGCTGGACAAGGGTGAGCTCGAGGAGGACGACGTCCTCATGGCCGTACTCGAGGCCGGGGCCGAGGAGGTCAACGACCTCGGCGAGCAGTTCGAGGTGGTCTGCGAACCCACCGACCTCGTCCGGGTGCGCACCGCGCTCCAGGAGGCCGGCATCGACTACGACTCGGCCGAGTCCGGGTTCCGCGCCTCGGTCGAGGTGACCGTCGACGCCGACGGCGCCGCGAAGGTCTTCAAGCTCATCGACGCGCTCGAGGACTCCGACGACGTCCAGAACGTCTACTCCAACCTCGACGTGCCGGACGACGTGCTGGCGGCGCTCAACGCCTGACGGGCGGCCCACTGGTAGGGTCTCGAACGTAGGTTCTACCACTGGTCGGCGAAAGGTCGCTATGCGCGTGATGGGTGTGGACCCGGGACTGACCCGGTGCGGGCTCGCGCTGATCGAGACCGAGCCGGGTCGGGCCGTCACGGCGTTGGACGTGGACGTGGTGCGGACGACCGCCCAGGAACCACTCGAGAGGCGCCTGCGGGCGGTCCACGCCGTGGCGGACGAGTGGATGGAGATCCACCGCCCGGACGTGGTCGCCATCGAGCGGGTCTTCGCCCAGAACCAGGTCTCCACCGCCATGGGCACTGCCCAGGCCGCCGGCGTCGTGGCACTGGCCGCCGCCTATCGCGACATCCCGGTGGCCTTCCACACGCCTTCCGAGGTCAAGGCCGCCATCACCGGCAGCGGGCGCGCGGACAAGAAGCAGATGACCCTGATGATCACCCGGATCCTCGGCCTGCAGAAGCCCCCCAGCCCGGCGGACGCGGCCGACGCCCTCGCCCTGGCCGTGTGCCACAGCTGGCGGGCGCCCATGCAGGGCCGGGTCGCCGCGCTGGACGGCCATGTCGCGC
>NZ_JAALDT010000116.1:0-16779 GCF_014144995.1 Dietzia sp. DQ11-71
CGCCGAGCCCTGCAGGGGCCCGGCCTCCGGGTTGGAGGTCCGGGCCAGGACGAACAGGCCCCGGCCGGTGCCGGCCGCCGCCTCGAACGCCGCGTCCAGGGAGCCGACGCCCAGGTAGGGCGACACGGTGAGCGCGTCGCAGGCCAGCGGGGAACCGTCCCGCAGCCACGCCCGGGCGTACCCGGCCATGGTGGAGCCGATGTCTCCCCGTTTGGCGTCGGCCACCGACAGCGCCCCGCGCTCGCCGATGGCGGCCAGGAGCTCCTCCAGGACACGGAACCCGGCGGACCCGTGCTCCTCGAAGAACGCCACCTGGGGCTTGACCGCGGGGACCAGGTCCCCGAAGGCCTCGAGAGACCGCCGCGAGAACTCCGCGACGCCCGCCGCGTCGACGCCCAGGCCCCACGCCTCCAGCAGCGCCGGGTGGGGGTCGATGCCCACGCAGAGGTTGCCCCGCTCGGCGACCGCCCTGCGCAGGCGGGCACCGAACGGGGACGCGGTCGGCGTCACCGCGCCGCGTACCCGGCGTGCAGCTCCTGCAGGGGGCTGACGCTGACTTCGCCGCGCAGCATGGCCTCGATCCCGTGGACCGCCGCGGTGGCGCCCTGGACGGTGGTCACGCAGGGCACGCGGCGGGAGATCGCCGCGGAGCGGATCTCGTGGCCGTCTGCACGGGTGCCCCCGGTCGACGAGGCGATGTTGAGGATGAGGTCCACCTCGTCGGCGTTGATGCGGTCGACGATCGTGCGGATCGGCCGGCCGTCCTCGTCGACCGGGCCGGTGCCGGACTCGGTCAGCTTGGCCACGGTCTCGCAGGCGATGCCGTACCGGCGGAGCATGAGCGCCGTGCCCTCGGTGGCCAGCACCGTGAACCCGAGCGCCGCCAGCCGCTGGGCCGGGAACACCATCGACCGCTTGTCCCGGTTGGCCACCGAGACGAACACCGTGCCCGACAGCGGCAGCACGCCGTCGGCGGACAGCTGGCCCTTGGCGAAGGCCACGGCGAAGTCCGGGCCGATGCCCATGACCTCACCCGTGGACTTCATCTCCGGGCTCAGCAGGGACTCCACGGTGTCGCCCTCCGGGGTGCGGAACCGGTTGAACGGCAGCACCGCCTCCTTGACGGCGACGGGGGCGTCCGCGGGAAGGGAGCCGCCGTCCCGGTCGGACGGGAGCAGCCCCTCCGCGCGCAGGTCGGCGATCGACTCGCCCAGCATGATGCGGGCACACGCCTTGGCCAGGTGCACCCCGGTCGCCTTGGACACGAAGGGCACCGTCCGGCTGGCCCGGGGGTTGGCCTCGAGGACGTAGAGCACGTCGTCCTTGAGGGCGTACTGCACGTTCATCAGGCCCTTGACGCCGATGCCCATGGCCAGCGCCTCGCTGGAGCGGCGGACCCTGTCGATGTCGTCCTGCCCGAGGGTGATCGGCGGCAGCGTGCACGCGGAGTCGCCGGAGTGGATGCCGGCCTCCTCGATGTGCTCCATGACGCCGCCCAGGTACACCTCGGTGCCGTCGCACAGGACGTCGACGTCGATCTCCACGGCGTCGTCGAGGAAGCGGTCCACCAGCACCGGACGGTCCGGGCTGATCTCGGTGGCGCGGTCGATGTACGAGCGCAGGGAGCCCTCGTCGTAGACGATCTCCATGCCCCGGCCGCCCAGCACGTAGGACGGGCGCACCAGTACCGGGTACCCGATGTCGGCGGCGATGGCGGTCGCCTCGTCGGCGTTGATCGCGGTGCCGAACGCCGGGGCCGGCAGACCCGCCCGGACCAGCACCTCACCGAACTCGCGGCGGTCCTCGGCCAGGTCGATCGCGGACGGGCTGGTGCCCACGATGGGGACGCCGGCGGCCTCGAGCTGCGCGGCCAGCCCCAGCGGGGTCTGGCCACCGAGCTGCACCAGCACCCCGGCGACCGTGCCGGACTCGGACTCGGCGTGGTAGACCTCCATGACGTCCTCGAACGTCAGGGGCTCGAAGTACAGCCGGTCGGCCGTGTCGTAGTCGGTCGAGACCGTCTCCGGGTTGCAGTTGACCATGACCGTCTCGTACCCGGCCTCGGACAGCGTCAGGGCGGCGTGCACGCAGGAGTAGTCGAACTCGATGCCCTGGCCGATGCGGTTGGGCCCGGAACCGAGGATGATCACCTTCTCGCGCTCGGTCTGCGGGGCGACCTCGGACTCGGCGGCGGGGTCGAGCTCGTAGGTCGAGTAGTGGTACGGGGTCTTGGCCTCGAACTCCGCGGCACACGTGTCGACCGTCTTGTAGACGGGCCGGATCCCCAGCCGGTGGCGCAGGCGCTGCACGCCCTCGGCACCGGCGAACTCGGGCCGGAGGGCGGCGATCTGCGCGTCCGACAGACCGTTGTGCTTGGCCCGACGCAGCAGGTCCGCGCCCAGCACGGCGGCGTCGACGATCTCGCGGCGCAGGTCCACGAGCTCGGCCACCTCCTCGAGGAACCACGGGTCGATGCCGGAGGCCTCGTGGACCTGCCGGACCGTCGCCCCCAGGCGCAGCGCCAGCTCGACGTCGTACATCCGGCCCTCGGTCGGACGGACCAGGTCGGCGAGCACCGCATCCACGTCGGTGGAGCGCCCGGGTGCGATGGTCTCGTCGGGCAGGGTCCAGAATCCCGAGGCCTTGGTCTCCAGCGACCGCATGACCTTGCCGAGGGCCTCCCGGTAGTTGCGCCCCAGGCTCATGGCCTCGCCCACCGACTTCATGGTGGTGGTGAGGGTGTCGTCGGCACCCGGGAACTTCTCGAAGGCGAACCGGGGCGCCTTGACCACCACGTAGTCGAGGGTCGGCTCGAAGCACGCGGGGGTTTCGCCGGTGATGTCGTTGGTGATCTCGTCGAGCGAGTACCCGATGGCCAGCCGTGCGGCGATCTTGGCGATCGGGAAGCCGGTGGCCTTGGAGGCCAGCGCGGAGGACCGCGAGACCCGGGGGTTCATCTCGATCACGACCAGGCGGCCGTCGACGGGGTTGATGGCGAACTGGATGTTGCAGCCACCGGTGTCCACGCCCACGGCACGGATGATCGCGATGCCCAGGTCGCGCATGTTCTGGAACTCGCGGTCGGTCAGCGTCATCGACGGCGCGACGGTGACGGAGTCGCCGGTGTGCACACCCAGGGCGTCCACGTTCTCGATCGAGCAGATTACGACGACGTTGTCCTTGTTGTCGCGCATCAGCTCGAGCTCGTACTCCTTCCACCCGAGGATGGACTCCTCGATGAGGACGTTCGCGGTCGGCGAGGCGGACAGCCCGCCGCCGGCGATGCGCTCGAGGTCCTCGGTGGTGTAGGCCAGACCCGAGCCCAGGCCGCCCATGGTGAAGGAGGGCCGGACCACGACCGGCAACCCCAGCTCGGCGACGGTGGCGTGGACCTCCTCCATCGTGTGGCAGACGGCGCTGCGGGCCGACTCGCCGCCGACGCTGGCCACGATGTCCTTGAAGGTCTGCCGGTCCTCGCCGCGGTTGATGGCGGGGATGTCCGCGCCGATGAGCTCGACCCCGTGCTTGTCGAGGAGCCCCTGGGCGTCCAGCTGCATGGCCGCGTTCAGCGCGGTCTGCCCACCGAGGGTCGCGAGCACCGCGTCCACGGGGTGGCCGTCGGCGGCCTCCTTGGTCAGGATCTTGTCGATGAACTCGGGCGTGATGGGCTCGACGTAGGTGGCGTCGGCGAACTCCGGGTCGGTCATGATCGTGGCCGGGTTGGAGTTGACCAGGGTCACACGCAGGCCCTCGGACTTGAGCACGCGGCACGCCTGGGTGCCCGAGTAGTCGAACTCGCAGGCCTGGCCGATGACGATCGGCCCGGAGCCGATGACGAGGACGTGGTTGATGTCTGTGCGCCGGGGCATCAGTTCGAACCCTTTCTGGAGTCTGCGGAGCCGAGGTCGGAGGATTCGAGCAGGCTGACGAAGCGGTCGAAGAGGTCGGCGGCGTCCCGGGGGCCCGCCGCGGATTCGGGGTGGTACTGGACGGAGAAGGCGCTGCCGTCGACCAGGGCGACGCCCTCGACGGTGCCGTCGTTGGCGCACACGTGGGTCACGGCGGCCGTGCCCCACGGGGTCTGCCAGGTGTCACCTTCCGGGGCGCGCAGCGCGAACCCGTGGTTCTGGGAGGTGATGGCCACGGCGCCGGTGGCCTTCTCGATCACCGGGATGTTGATGCCGCGGTGCCCGAACTGCATCTTGTAGGTCTCCAGCCCCAGAGCCCGGCCGAGGATCTGATTTCCGAAGCAGATGCCGAAGAAGGGGATTCCCTGGCCCAGCACCTCCTTGGTGAGGTGTACCGCGTGGTCGGCCGTCGCCGGGTCGCCCGGACCGTTGGACAGGAACACCCCGTCGACGCCGAGGTCGAGGATGTCCTGCAGCGTCGAGTCGGCGGGCAGGACGTGGACGCGGACCCCACGCTCGGTGAGCATCCGGGGGGTGTTGGTCTTGATCCCCAGGTCCAGCGCGGCGATCGTGTAGGACGCCTCGCCCTCCGGCTCCACCACGTAGGCCTCGCGCGTGGAGACCTCGTCGGACAACGACGCGCCGGCCATGGACTCCTGGGCCCGGACCGCGGTGAGCATGGTCTCGTCGTCGGTCAGGTCGTCGCCCGAGAAGATCCCGGCCTTCATGGCCCCGAGCTCCCGGATGTGGCGGACCACGGCGCGCGTGTCGATACCGGCGATGCCGACCACGCCCTGGGCGGCCATCTCGTCTTCGAGGCTGCGGCTGGACCGGTGGTTGGAGGGCTGTCGCGACAGGTCGCGGATCACGAAGCCGGAGACCCAGATCCGGCCCCCGCGGGCCTCACCGTCGAGGAGGGACTCGCCGTCCTCGTCGTTCCAGCCGGTGTTGCCGATCTGCGGCGCGGTGGCCACGACGATCTGCCGGCAGTAGGAGGGGTCGGTGAGGGTCTCCTGGTAGCCGGACATGCCGGTGGTGAACACGGCCTCCCCGAGGGTGGTCCCGGTCGCGCCGAAGGAGGTGCCGCGGTGGATGCGTCCGTCCTCGAGGACGAGCGCGGCGGGTTGCGGGCCCGCCTGCGGCGCGGGCGTGGTGCTGTGCGGTGTCACTGGTTCTCCTCGGTGGTGGAGCTGGAGTCGGTGGGCGTGTCGGAGGGGTCGGCGTCTCCGCGCAGCGCCTCCCAGCGGGGGTAGGTGTCCTTGTCGTCCGCCCGGAAACCGGAGTCGACGAGCGTTCGGCCGTCGGTGCCCGTCACCTGCCATCGCGCGACGAGGATGCCGCCGCCGGGCACGGTCTTGTTGGCCAGCGCCGAGGCGCGGCGCACGTCGACGAGGTCGGCGCGGGGGATCCACACGACGGCGTCGGCCAGCTCGAGGCGTATGCCGCCGGTGTGGGCGGTCAGGGTGCCGGCGGAGCGGTGGCCGAGGGGCGGGCGGGCGATCCGGGCCTGCCAGTCCCCCGCGACGGTGCTGCCGATGTACACACCGGTCAGCGGCCCCAGCACGATCTCGCCCGGGTCGGCGGGCGGGGTGGGGAGCTCGTCGAAGAGCCCGGCCTGGGACCGGCTACGGTTCCGCCATCCCAGCGTCATCAGACCGATCAGCGCGAGCAGCACGGCGATGACGATGATGACGGTCCAGTAGTCCTGGGTCATGCGAGTACCTCTCCGTCGCGGGTGGTCAGGCGGCCCCGGTACACGGTGCCGACGACCCTGGCCGCGAATGTCATTCCCTCGTAGGGGGTGTTGGCGGACAGACTTGCGAGCGCGTCGCCGACGACGGTCCACGGGGAGTCGGGGTCGACGACGACGAGGTTCGCGGGCTCCCCTACGGCGATCGGTCGCCCCTGGTCCGACAGGCCGGCGATCTCGGCGGGCCGGGTGCTCATGACACGGGCGAGGTCCCGCCAGGTCATGTCCCCGGTCTCGACCAGCAGGGCGGCGACGATCGGCAGGGCGGTCTCGAGTCCGAGCATGCCCGGCCGGGCGGCGGCGAACTCGCAGCACTTCTCCTGCGCGGCGTGCGGGGCGTGGTCGGTGGCGACGCAGTCGATCACGCCGGACCTCAGCGCCTCGCGCAGCGCGAGGGTGTCGTGTGCCTCGCGCAGGGGCGGGTTGACCCGGTAGACGCCGTCGTAGGTCTCGAGCCGGGAGTCGTCGAGGAGCAGGTGGTGCGGGGTGACCTCGGCGGTGATCGAGATCCCCTGGTCCTTGGCCCACCGCAGCAGTTCGACGGTGCCGGTCGTGGAGGCGTGGCAGATGTGCACGCGGGCGCCGGCGTCGCGGGCCAGGATCGCGTCTCGGGCGACGATCGATTCCTCCGCCGACCGCGGCCATCCGGTCAGTCCCAGGCGTGCGGCGTGGTGCCCCTCGTGGGCCACGGCGCCGCCGGTGAGCCGGGGTTCCTCGGCGTGCTGGGCGACGAGGACGCCCAATCCGGCCGAGTACTCCAGGGCTCGACGCATCACCAGTGGGTCGTGGACGCACATCCCGTCGTCGGAGAACACCCTGACGCGGGCCTCCCCCGCGGCCATCTGCCCCATCTCGGTGAGCTGCTCACCCTGGAGACCCACGGTGACGGCGCCGACGGGGTGCACGTCGCACAGTCCGACCTCGCGGCCGATCCGCCAGACCGAGTCGGTCACCGTCTGGTTGTCCTGCGGGGGTTGGGTGTTGGCCATGGCGAACACCGCCGTGTACCCCCCGCGGGCCGCGGCGGCCGAACCCGAGGCGATGGTCTCGGTGTCCTCGCGACCGGGTTCGCGGAGGTGGGTGTGCAGGTCGACGAACCCCGGCAGCAGCACGGCGCCGTCCGGATCGAGGACCTCGATGTCCGTCGCGGACAGGTCCACGGACTCGCCCGCGTCCGGACCGATCGCGGCGATGACGCCGTCGCGGACGAGGACGTCGACCGGGTCGCCTTCGCCGTAGGGACGCACCCGCCGTAGCAACAGGGTCGGTGTGTGGGGGGCGCTCACTCAGGGGTTCCTTCCGCCGTGACGAGAGTGTGGAGCAGTACCGACATGCGCACGTGCACGCCGTTGGTGACCTGCTGGAGGATCGCGGAGGACGGCGCGTCGGCGGTGTCGAAGCCGATCTCCATCCCCCGGACCATCGGACCCGGGTGCAGGACCACGACGTCGTCGCGGAGCCGGGCGGCGCGCGTCGGCCCGAGCCCGTAGCGCACCGCGTATTCGCGGGCGGACGGGAAGAACCCACCGTTCATCCGCTCGGCCTGGACGCGCAGCATCATGACGGCGTCCGCACCGTCCAACTCCGCGTCGAGGTCGGTCGACGCGCGGACCGGCCAGCCGTCGACGCCCACCGGGAGCAGGGTCGGCGGGGCGACGAGGACCACCTCCGCGCCCAACGTGGACAGCAACAGGGCGTTGGACCGGGCGACGCGCGAGTGCAGGATGTCCCCGACGATCACCACCCGGCGCCCGTCTATCCCGCCGAGGCGTTCACGCAGGGTCATGGCGTCGAGCAGTGCTTGGGTGGGGTGCTCGTGCATCCCGTCACCGGCGTTGATGACCGACGGGCCGACGCCACCCGGCGCGACCCACCCGGCGATCTGCTGAGCGGACCCGGAGGCGGGGTGACGCACGATGAGGGCGTCCGCGCCGATGGCGGTCAGGGTGAGCGCCGTGTCGCGCAACGACTCGCCCTTCTGGACCGAGGAGGCGCTGGCGGAGACGTTGATGACGTCCGCGCTCATCCACTTGCCGGCCGTCTCGAACGACACCCGCGTGCGGGTGGAGTTCTCGTAGAACACGGTGAGGACGGTCTTGCCCCGCAGTGTCGGCAGCTTGCGGACCTCGCGACCGAGGAGCGTCTCCTTGAGTCGTTCCGCCTCGTCGAGGATGGACAGGGCCGAGTCGCGGTCGAGGTCGGCGGCCGAGAGCAGGTGCTTCATCTCGTCCTCTCCGCGTCCGGACGCCGCAGGACCACGGCGTCGATCCCGTCGACCTCGGTGAGCCGGACGGACACTCCCTCGTCGCGGGAGGTGGGGACGTTCTTGCCCACGTAGTCGGCCCGGATCGGCAGTTCACGATGCCCGCGGTCGACCAGCACGGCGAGCTGGACCCGCGCCGGTCGACCGAGGTCGCGCAGGGCGTCGAACGCCGCGCGGATGGTCCGGCCCGAGAACAGGACGTCATCCACGAGGATCACCGTCGCGCCGTCGATCCCGGCCGATGGGACCCGCGTGGGGTTCATCGGCCGGTGCGGGCCTCCGGCGAGGTCGTCGCGGTAGAGCGTGACGTCGAGGGCCCCGGCGTGGACGTCCGCGCCGCTGAACTCACGGATCCTCTCGGCGAGTCGGGCCGCGAGCGGCACCCCGCGGGTGGGGATTCCCAGCAGCACCACGGGGCCCGAGTCGGGCGCGTCCGCAGCAGTGCGTTCGATGATCTGATGTGCCAGGCGGGACACCGTCCTGGCGACGTCGTCGGACGTGAAGAGTGACACCGAGTTCTCTTGCGAACCGTCAGCGCTCACCGATCACCACCTCCTTGTCCGCCTCGCTGGACGGCTTGTTAAAGGGATAGCTTTCGGTCCTGAACTCTATCAGTCCCCGGTGTCCGTTCCGGGATCGGCGGACGTGGCCTCCGACACGTCTCCGGGCGCGTCGCCGGCGGCCTCGGAGGCAGCGTCGGCGGGCGGGGTGTCCAGGCCCGCCACGGCCCGCTCGGCGGCCCTGATGTGCTGGGCCAGGCCGGCCACGCGGTCGAGGACCGCGTTGACGTACGGAACCGACTTCTCCGCGGACAGGTCGGACACCAGAAGGACCGCCTGGTCGATCACGACGGCGGCGTCCACCTCGTCCGAGCCGAAGAGCAGTTCCCACGCACCGGCGCGCAGGACCGCGCGGTCGACGGCGGGCAGCCGCTCCAGCGTCCACTCCCTCAGGTGCTCGGTGATGGTGGAGTCGAGGCGGTCGAGCCGCTCGGCGACGCCGGTGACGATCTCCATCGTGTAGGGCGCGACGTCGTGGAACTCCTGGGAGTCCTCGCCCATCTGCCGACGCTCCTCGGCGAGCGCCACCACGTCCGCGTCACGTAGCTCCGCCTCGAACAGCAGCGAGACCGCGCGCCTACGCGCCCGGTAGCGTGATCCGCGACGGCGGTGGTCGACGTCTTCCGACATGATCAGTCGTTCACCCGGCTGAGGTAGCGGCCG
Source organism: Dietzia sp. DQ11-71 (assembly GCF_014144995.1). NCBI lineage: Bacteria > Bacillati > Actinomycetota > Actinomycetes > Mycobacteriales > Dietziaceae > Dietzia > Dietzia sp. DQ11-71. Next base: position 9,145 of record NZ_JAALDT010000116.1, read on the forward strand.
TCACGGGTGTCGATGCGCAGCTTGTCGCCGGTGTTGATGAACAGCGGCACCTGGACCTCGGCACCCGTCTCGAGGGTCGCCGGCTTGGTGCCACCGGTCGAACGGTCGCCCTGCAGGCCCGGGTCGGTGTGCTGGACCAGCAGGTCGACGGCGACCGGCATCTCGGCGAACAGCGGGACACCCTCGTGGATGGAGACCTGGACCGAGGTGTTCTCGAGCAGGAAGCGGGCACCGTCACCCATCACGGTCGGGGTGACGTTGATCTGCTCGAAGTCCTTCTCGTCCATGAGGACGTAGTCCTCGCCGTCGCGGTAGAGGAAGGTCATGTCGCGCCGGTCGACGGTCGCGGTCTCCACCTTCACGCCGGCACTGAACGTCTTGTCGATGGTCTTGCCGCTGACCACGTTCTTCATCTTGGTCCGCACGAACGCGGGGCCCTTGCCGGGCTTGACGTGCTGGAACTCGGTGATCTGCCAGAGTTGGCCCTCCTCCTTGAGGACGAGGCCGTTCTTGAAATCGGCGGTGGACGCCATAGTCGGTACTCCTTCGGGAAGTCGTCCGCGCCGCAGCCGGGGGCGGCGTCGCGCGCATGATCGTGGGTCGGATCCTCAGAGCACCCTGAGGTCCTTCGACGTGGTGGTCAGGGACCGTCCGCCACCGCCGGTGACGGCCACGGTGTCCTCGATTCGGATCCCGCCGAGGCCCGGGAGGTAGATCCCCGGCTCGATGGTGATCACATCGCCGTCGGACAGTGTACTCGTGGACCGGGTCGACACCGCGGGCGCTTCGTGCACGTCCAACCCCACCCCGTGCCCCAGCGAGTGGCCGAAGTGGTCGCCGAACCCGGCGTCGGTGATGATGTCGCGGCTGACGGCGTCGAGCTCGGCGCACGGGACGCCGGCGCGGACGGCCTCGACCCCCGCGATCTGAGCTCGGCGGACGACCTCGTAGGCCTCCACCAGACGGTCCGGGGCGGTCCCCAACGCGACCGTGCGGGTGCAGTCGGACGCGTACCCCGAGACCGTGGCTCCGAAGTCCACCACCACAAGGTCGCCCTCGGCCAGGACCCGGTCCCCGGGAACGTGGTGCGGGTGCGCTCCGTTGGGTCCGGAGGCCACGATCGTCTCGAACGCCACGCCATCCGAACCGGCCCGCCGCATCGCGTGCTCCAGGTCCGCCGCGACCTCTCGTTCGGTTCGACCGGCCGCCACCAGGTCGCTGCCCAGCACGTGGGTCCACGCCTCGTCGACCACCGTGCACGCCCTGGCGATGAGGGCGAGCTCGTCGGGATCCTTGGCGCGGCGCACCGTCTCCACCAACCCGCTGGTCTCCACCATCCGGGCGTCCGCTCCCCCGGTCGCCGCGAGCGCACGGCGCAGTCCGGCGGCCGCGGACAGGGTCAGCTGATCGGCCTCGACGGCGAGCGGGGCGTCGGCGGGTCCGCGACGACGACCGAGGACGCCGGCGACGTACTCGCGCGAGATCACGTGGCCCACGTCCGGGGCCTGCTCGACGACCTGGAGTTCGTAGCGGGAATCCGTGCAGAGGACCGCCTCGCCGTCGTCCTCCACCAGGACGGCCCCACCCGACCCGGAGAACCCGGTCAGGTAGGCGATGTTCCGTGGATCGGTCACCAACAGGGCGTCGGCACCGACGTCGGCGAGGGCGGCGGCGACGGCGCGGCGACGTGGGGCGAGACGCTCGATCACAGCAGGATCCCCCCGCCGCTGGGCTTGCGGCCCTCCGAGATGGTGGCGTACGCCGCCGTCATGAGCGACGGGTCCGGGGCCTCCATGCGCGACGGGCGGGCCAGTCCGTCCAGCACGACCAGGCGCAGGAAACCCGAGTGGTTCTTCTTGTCGCCGGCCATCAGCTCGAGCAACCGCGGGAAGGCGTCCTCGTCGTACCCGGTGGGCAGGCCGAGCGAGGCCAGGACGGAGGCGTGACGCTCTGCCGTCGCGTCGTCCAGTCGGCCCGCCAGCCTGGCGAGCTCGGCGACGAAGCACATCCCGACGCTGATCGCCGCGCCGTGACGCCACCGGTACTGCTCGCGACGCTCCACGGCGTGGCCGAGGGTGTGGCCGTAGTTGAGGATCTCCCGCAGGCCGGACTCCTTGAGGTCCTGGCCGACCACGTCGGCCTTGACCTGCACGCTGCGGCGGATGAGCTCGACGATCGTCTCGCCACCCGGATCGAGTGCCGCCGCGGGATCCGCCTCGATGAGGTCGAGGATCTCCGGGTCGGCGATGAAGCCGCACTTGACCACCTCGGCCATGCCGGAGACCAACTCGTTGTGCGGGACGGTCTCGAGCGTTGCGGTGTCGATGAACACGGCTGCGGGCTCGTGGAAGCTGCCCACGAGGTTCTTCCCGGCGTCGGTGTTGATACCGGTCTTGCCACCGACCGCGGCGTCGACCATCGCCAGCAGGGTGGTGGGGATGTGCACGACCCGGACGCCACGCATCCAGGTGGCGGCGACGAAGCCGGCGAGGTCGGTGGCCGCCCCTCCCCCGAGGCTCACGACGGTGTCCTTGCGGTTCAACCCGATCTGGCCCAGGACGTCCCAGCAGTACCCGGCGACGGCGAGGTCCTTGCCGGCCTCCGCGTCCGGGATCTCGATCCGGTGGGCGTCGATGCCGGCGTCGGCGAGCTTCTCGCGGAGCGCCTCGGCGGTCTGGGCCAGCGGCGGTTGGTAGAAGATCGCCACGGTTCGCGAGGACGAACACGCCTCGAGGATCTCCGGGAGCAGGCCCCGGCCGATGACCACGGGGTACGGGGCCGCGGCGCGCACCTCCACGACGACGGGCTCGGTGGTGTTCTCGTCCTGGTTCATCTGCTGCTCCCGCTCATCGCTCGTGTCGCACTCGTGTCGCTACGCGTCTGGTCGTCACTCATCTCCGAACGCCGCCCCGCAGGTGCGGGTCGCCGGAGTCGAGCCTGTCGACGATGTCCGTCACCACCTTGCCCGAACTGCGCCGCTCGGTGCTCACGGTGGTCCAGGCGACCTCCCGGTACAGCGGCGAGCGTTCGGTCAGCAGTGCCTGGTACCGGGCTGTGACGTCGCCCCCGGCCAACAGCGGGCGACCCGGACCCTGGGATCGGCGCACCCCCTCCGCCACCCCGATCGTGAGGTGGACGACCCGGTGGCCTCGCAGGCGTCGCCGGGTCACCGCCGAAAGGACCGCCCCGCCCCCCAGGGACAGGACCCCGTCGAACGATGTGAGCGCGTCACCGATGATCCGCTCCTCGATCTCGCGGAAGTGCGGCTCGCCGTCGGAGGCGAAGATCTCGGGGATGGACCGGCCCTCGGCCTCCTCGATGAGGTGGTCGGCGTCGCGGAACGGCACGTCGAGCCGCCGGGCGAGTTTGCGGCCGATGGTCGTCTTGCCGGCACCGGGTGGCCCCACGAGCACGGCGACCGGCCGTGCCGGCTCGCTCATGCCTCGTCCGTCGCCCAGTCCAGCCGCTCGGCGACCGCGTCGAGGTATCCCCCGACGTTCCGGCGGGTCTCCGCCAGCGAGTCGCCACCGAATTTCTGCAGGACCGCGCGGGCCAGGACGAGGGCGACCATCGACTCCGCGACGACGCCCGCCGCCGGAACCGCACACACGTCCGAGCGCTGGTGGATGGCGGTGGCCGCGGATCCGTCCTCCATGTCCACCGTGCTCAGCGCACGGGGCACCGTGGAGATGGGCTTCATCGCGGCCCGTACCCGGAGGGGCTGACCGTTGGTCATGCCGCCCTCGAGGCCCCCGGCGCGGTTGCTGCGGCGCTCGACGCCGTCGTCCCCGCGGACCATCTCGTCGTGGGCGACGCTGCCACGGCGGCGCGCGGTCTCGAAGCCGTCCCCGACCTCGACGCCCTTGATGGCCTGGATGCCCATGAGGGCGCCGGCGAGCTGTGCGTCGAGACGATCGTCGCCGGACACGTGGGAGCCGAGACCGATCGGGAGGCCGTGGACGACCACCTCGACCACGCCACCGAGGGTGTCCCCGGCCTTCTTCGCGGCCTCGATCTCGGCGATCATCGACTCCGCGGCGGCGGCATCGAAGGCCCGCACAGGGCTGGCGTCGATGGCCGCGAGGTCCGCGTACCCGGGTTCGGGCCCGACGTACGGCTCGGACGCGCCGATGGAGATGACGTGCGAGAGGACCTCGACGCCGAGGACGTCCCGCAGCACCGCACGGGCGACAGTCCCGGCCGCGACCCGGGCGGCGGTCTCACGGGCGCTCGCGCGCTCGAGGACCATCCGGGCGTCGTCGAAGTCGTACTTGAGCATCCCGGAGAAGTCGGCGTGACCGGGCCGCGGGCGGGTCAGGCGGGCGGCGCGGGCCTTGTCGTCGATCGCCTCCGGGTCGACGGGATCCGCCGACATGATCTGTTCCCACTTGGGCCACTCGGTGTTGCCGACCTCGATCGCCACCGGCGATCCCATGGTTCGGCCGTGGCGGACGCCGCCGAGGACCCGGACGGCGTCCGCCTCGAACTTCATCCGCGCCCCGCGGCCGTAGCCCAGGCGACGGCGGGCGAGTTGCGAGGCGATCTCGTCGCTCGTCACCTCGACCCCGGCGATCACGCCCTCGACGATCGTCACCAGGGCCTGGCCGTGCGATTCTCCGGCAGTGGTCCACTTCAGCACGTCGCCGATCATCCCACGTCGGGGTACGGCCCGGCACATCAGGCCCGGGTCGTCGCGGACCGCCGTGCCCGCGAGGCGACGACGGCCCGGTGCGGGGTGTCACCGGTGAGACGCCGGAACGCGTGAATGAAGCTCGAGGCCTCGGCATACCCCAGACGCAACGCGACGTCCTCCACCGACAGCAGACCGGTCGCCAGCATCCGCCTGGCCAGTTCCAGCCGGACGTCGTCGAGAAGCCGCTGGAACGACGTGCCCTCGTCCGACAGGTGCCTGCGCAGGGTCCGGGAACTGACCCCCAGTCCGGCGGCCACCGAAGACATGCAGGCCCCCTGCGTGAGACGACCGGCGATCTCGACGCGGACCCGGCTGCTCACCGGCCCACGGGTCCGGCGGGTGGCGGCCAGGTCGCGGCACATGGCCTCGGCCACCGTCACCGCCGCCGGGCTCCCCTGCGGGAGCGGTTCGTCGAGGCGGGCGGCGTCGAAGACCATCGTGACGCCGGTGCCGTGGTCGGACTCCGACGGCACGAGGCCGAGCCGGTCCCCGTATGCGGTCAGGGTCCCGGATGACCGCCCCCCACCGAAGGAGACGTCGGTGAACGGGGCACCTCCGGGGACGAGCTCGCCGAGGACGGAGTGGATCGCGAACAGGTCGCGGTCCACGAGGAACTCGCGGACGTCGCCCGGGAGCGCGGTGTCCTCCAGACGCACCACGATCCTGTCCCGCGTCGACTCCACACCGATCGTGCTGAAGATGTAGCTCAAGTCGATGAAGCGGAGCGTCACGGCGATCACGTCGCGGAGCGTCGGGCTCGACAGCAGGGCGTATCCGAAGATCCCGAAGGTGGTCAACCGGTACGCGGCGCCCACCTCGGCGGCGAGGGCGGGCCGGTCGCCCGCGGCGGCGCGGAGGTTGCGGATCGCGGTCAGTTCCTGGTCCGGCGTCACGAGTAGATCGGGGGTGGCGAGGTCGGCCGGGGAGAGCGCGATCCCCTGTAGGACCCGGCCTGCGTCCACGCCGAGCCGCTCCCCGGCCTCGACGAGCACGCCGATCCCGATGGCCGAGCGGGGGAAGTCCCAGTGTGGGACCGCGGGGGCGTCCCAGGTGGTCATGTCCGGAATTATGGATTATTCGTCCGTGAATGTCTGCGGCCACGCGGGGCCGGGGCATTACCGTCACGACATGACCTCTTCCTCCTCCCCCGGGACCCGGCGTCGGCGACCGCGCGTGATCATCATCGGAGCCGGATTCGGTGGCCTCGGCGCCGCCTACGAGCTCACCCGTGACGGCCTGGCCGAGGTGACGATCCTGGAGAAGGCCGACGACGTCGGAGGGGTGTGGCGGGACAACACCTACCCCGGAGCGGCCTGCGACGTCCCGTCGAACCTCTACTCGTACTCCTTCCACCGCAGGACGGACTGGGGCCGTCGCTACGCCGAGCAACCCGACATCCTGTCCTACATCCGGGAGACCGCCGACAGGTACGGCCTGCGCGAACTCGTGCGCACCGGCATCGAGGTGACCTCCGCGGAGTTCGACGACGACAGCGCCACGTGGACGGTACACACCGCCTCCGGCGAGTCGTTCGAGGCCGAGGTGCTCGTGCCCGCGGTGGGTCAGTTGTCCCGTCCGGCCTACCCGGACATCCCCGGGTCGGAGACGTTCGCCGGCCCGTCGTTCCACTCGGCCGAGTGGCGGCACGACGTCGATCTGACGGGTAAGCGGGTCGCGGTACTCGGCACCGGGGCCTCGGCCATCCAGTTCGTCCCCCGCATCCGCGAGGTGGCCGCGCACGTGACCGTCTACCAACGCTCGGCGCCGTGGGTGGTGCCCAAACCGGACCGCGCCTACACGGACGCCCACCGGGCGGCGTTCGCCCGTGTCCCCGGCCTCATGACCGCGATGCGCGGCACGATCTGGGAGACGACGGAAGTCGTCGGCCTGGCACTGACCTCCGCGCGGCCGCTCGCCAGGATCCTCGGCGGGCTCGCCCGCGCCAATCTGCGGCTCACCGTCCGCGACCCCCGGCTGCGCGAGGCCCTCACCCCGACGGAACCGATCGGGTGCAAGCGGATGCTGTTCAGCAACCAGTGGTACCCCGCACTCGCGCAGCCGAACGTCGACGTGGTGACCGACACCGTCGCCGAGGTCGTCCCCGAGGGGATCGTCACCGCGGACGGACGGGTGCGTCCCGTCGATGTCGTGGTGTACGGCACGGGTTTCCAGGCCACCGACTTCCTGGCACCGATCACCGTGCGTGGACGCGGCGGTCAGGACCTGCACGAGCAGTGGCGAGAGGGTGCGCGCGCGTATCTCGGGATGGCCGTGCCGGGCTTCCCCAACATGTTCGTGATCTACGGGCCCAACACCAATCTCGGGAGCAGCTCGATCATCCTCATGATCGAACAGCAGGCCCGGTACGTCCGCCAGGTGGTCGAGGAACTGGCTCGGGCGGATCGGACGGTGGCCGTGGACGTCCGTCGCGAGGTGCACGAGGCCTACGACGACGAGATCATGCGCCGACTCGGTGCATCGGTGTGGAGCGGCTGCGACTCCTGGTACAAGGCGGACTCAGGTCGGATCACGACGAACTGGCCAGGACTGGTGCACGAGTACCAGCGCCGCACCCGGACCGCGGACCCTGCCGACTTCGAGACGATCGTCCCCCGTCGCGCCACGGCGCCCTCGGGCATCTGACCGACCATCCGGCCGTGCGGCTCCGGCACGGTGGCCGTCCCCGTGTCCGCGCGGTCAGCGACCGAGTGCCTGCGACAGCGCGGCGGCCATCTCCCCGCGCGGCGCCGGGTGCCCGGTGAACAGCTCCACCTGACCGAAGGCCTGGTGGAGCAGCATCACGTCGCCACCGACCACGGGGATGCCCGCGGCCAGGGCTGCTGCGCCGGCCGCGGTGGGCCAGGGGTCGTAGAGGACGTCGAACACCCGTCGGGCGCCGGCGACCAGGTCCGTGAGCTCCCGCACGCCGGGTTCGGGGACGG
>NZ_JAALDT010000117.1:0-1463 GCF_014144995.1 Dietzia sp. DQ11-71
CGCCGCCCCCGTCGCCGGTGCGGTCGGCCCGGGGTCGGCGGCCCGAGGGGCACCACTGGGCGGGCGACGCCGCGCGGTACCCTTTCCGCGTGGCCGTCTCCTTCCCCCTGTACTCGCTGTACGAAGCGCGCCTCCGCGCCTCGTTGGACGAGTCGAGGCTGCCGCGGCACATCGCCGTGATGGCGGACGGGAACCGCCGGTGGGCACGCGAGGCGGGGTTCACCGACGTCGCGCACGGTCACCGGGCGGGCGCGGTCAAGATCGCCGAGATGCTGGGCTGGTGTGACGACCTCGGTGTGGACGTCGCCACCATCTACCTGCTCAGCACGGAGAACCTCGGTCGCGATGCCGAGGAACTCGATGAACTGCTGCAGATCATCGCGGACGTGGTGGACGAGATCACCGGCCCGGGGAAGAACTGGGAGGTCCGGATCGTCGGGCGTCTCGAGGTGCTGCCGGACTGGCTCGCCGAGCGACTGCGCCACGCCGAGCAGGTGAGCAGGGGCAGGCCGGGCGTCAAGGTCAACGTCGCGGTGGGGTACGGCGGCCGACAGGAGATCGCCGACGCCGCCCGCGAGCTGGTCCAGGAGCTGATCGACAAGGGCTGCAGCGGGCAGGAGCTGGTCGACGCGATCACCGTCGACGGCATCGGCGAGCACCTCTACACCTCGGGCCAGCCCGACCCGGACCTCGTCATCCGCACCTCCGGCGAGCAGCGGCTCTCGGGCTTCCTGCTGTGGCAGAGCGCGTATTCGGAGATCTGGTTCACCGAGGCGTACTGGCCGGCGTTCCGGCGGGTCGACTTCCTCCGGGCGATGCGCGAGTACGGAGCCCGCAACCGTCGGTTCGGTCAGTGATGGTCGGCGCGGAAACGGAGCGCGCGCCGATCACCGTGGGCGAGGTGTTCACCGTCCGCGCCGTGTGCGTGGTGGACCAACTGCTCGAGGTGCCCGGCCGGGTCGGCGTCACCGCGATCGACAAGCGCCCCGTCGACGGCCCCGTCCAGGTGCGCGAGTACGGCCTCCACGGCGACGTCCAGGCAGACCGCCAGCACCACGGCGGGGTGTGGAAGGCCGTCTACCTGCTGTCGGAGTCCGACGTCGAGCAGTGGGAGCCCGAGTTCGGCGGCCCGATCCCGCCCGGGTACTTCGGCGAGAACCTGCGCATGACCGGCGTCGACACCTCGCAGTTGCAGATCGGCACCGTGCTGGAGGTGGGCCGCCTGCGCATGGAGGTCACGACGCCGCGGATCCCGTGTCAGACCTTCGGCCACCACGTGGGCAAGCCGCGCTGGGTGCGGCGCTTCACCGAGGGCGGGCGCCCGGGCGCGTACGCGCGGGTCCTCGCCGCGGGCCCCGTCGAGGCCGGGGACGAGATCCGGGTGGTCGCCGTGCCCACGCACGGGGTCACGATCGGGCGGGTCTTCGCCGGGGTCGACGACGACGAGGCCCGGCGGCTCCTCG
>NZ_JAALDT010000118.1:0-6297 GCF_014144995.1 Dietzia sp. DQ11-71
GATGCGACTCCGCCCCGGTGGCGCGCCCCTCGCCCCGCCGGGTGCTCGCCGACCTCGGCCCCCGCGAGTTCGCCAACGCGCTGATCGCGCTCGTGTTCTCGGCGACCGGCCCCGTCGCCGTCATCCTCGCCGCCGGTGGGCAGGGCGACCTGTCCCCCGCACAGTTGTCCTCGTGGATCTTCGGCGTGTTCTTCGCCAACGGACTGCTCACCATCATCATGAGCTGGGCCTACCGCACGCCGCTGGCGTTCTTCTGGACCATCCCGGGCACCGTGATCGTGGGCAACTCACTCGGGCACCTGCGGTGGTCGGAGGTCCTGGGGGCCTACGTCGTGACCGGGGTGCTGATCCTGCTGGTCGGGCTGACCGGCCTGGCCCGCCGGCTCATGGACTGGATCCCCATGCCGATCATCATGGCGATGGTCGCCGGGGTGTTCCTCCGGTTCGGGCTGGGACTGGTCGAGGCCGTGTGGGCCTCCGTCGCGGTGGCCCTGCCGATGGCGATCGCGTTCCTCGTCGTCGGCGCCGTCCCCCGCCTGGCCAGGGTGGTACCGCCCATCCTGGCCGCGATGGTCGTGGGGATTGTCGCCGTGGTCCTGTCAGGCGGGCTGTCGCGCGGCGTCCTCGACGACGGACTGATCGCCGCCCCCATGCTGCAGGCCCCGGAATTCACCCTCCGGGCGATCGCCGAGCTGGTCGTCCCACTGGCCATCACCGTCCTCGTGGTGCAGAACGGTCAGGGCATCGCGGTCCTGCGCGCGAAGGGCCACCACCCCCCGGTCTCGGCGTGCGCGGTGGCATGCGGCGTCTGGTCTCTGCTGGTCTCGGCGGTCGGCGCGGTCTCGACGTGCCTGACCGGACCGACGAACGCCCTGCTCGTCTCCTCAGGTGAGCGCGACCGCCACTACGCCGCCGCGATCGGCAACGGCGGCCTCGCCCTGGTGGTCGGCGTCTTCTCCCCGGCCTTCGTCGGGCTCATCCTCGGCACGCCCGCAGCGTTCATCGCCGCCCTGGGCGGGTTGGCGATGCTCGCGCCGCTGCAGTCGGCGTTCGTCACCGCGTTCCGGACCGACCGGGCACTCGGACCGCTCGTGTGCCTGCTCGTCACCGTCGCGGACGTGTCGTTGCTCGGGATCTCGGCGCCGTTCTGGGGCATCGTGCTGGGGATGGCCGTCTCGGCGCTGCTGGAGCGGCGCGCGGCGGCCTGACCCGGCGCCCGCCCGGGCCGGAGACGAAAGAAGGCCCCCGCCGAGTGGCGGGGGCCTTCTCGCGGGTCCGGTGTCAGGCGGAACGCTCGCGCAGCTCCTCGTCGGAGAAGGGGACGATCGTCGGCAGGACGTTGTCGCGGACCGTCTCACCGGTGACCACCACGCGGGCGACGTCGTCGCGCCCGGGGATGTCGTACATGACCGGCAGGAGGACCTCCTCCATGATGGCGCGCAGGCCACGGGCACCGGTCCCCCGCAGGATCGCCTGGTCGGCCACGGCCTCGAGGGCGTCCTCGGTGAACTCCAGCTCGACACCGTCCATCTCGAACAGCCGGGCGTACTGCTTGACCAGCGCGTTCTTGGGCTCGGAGAGGATGTTGACCAGGGCCTCGCGGTCCAGGCTCGTCACGGTCGCCACGACGGGCAGGCGGCCGATGAACTCGGGGATCAACCCGTACTTCACCAGGTCCTCCGGCATGACCTCGCTGAAGTTGTCGGTCGTGTCGAGGTCCTTCTTGCTGGCGACCTCGGACCCGAAACCCATCCCCTTGCGACCCACGCGGTCGCCGACGATCTTCTCCAGGCCCTGGAAGGCACCGGCCACGATGAACAACACGTTGGACGTGTCGATCTGGATGAACTCCTGGTGCGGGTGCTTGCGGCCGCCCTGCGGCGGCACCGACGCCTGCGTGCCCTCGAGGATCTTCAGCAGCGCCTGCTGGACGCCCTCACCGGAGACGTCCCGGGTGATCGACGGGTTCTCGGCCTTGCGGGCGATCTTGTCGACCTCGTCGATGTAGATGATGCCCATCTCGGCACGCTTGGTGTCGAAGTCCGCGGCCTGGATGAGCTTGAGGAGGATGTTCTCCACATCCTCGCCCACGTAACCGGCCTCGGTCAGCGCGGTGGCGTCCGCGATCGCGAAGGGCACGTTGAGCATCTTGGCCAACGTCTGGGCGAGGTAGGTCTTGCCACAGCCGGTGGGGCCCAGCATGAGGATGTTGGACTTGGCCAACTCGACACCGTCGCCGCGGCCGAGGGAGGCCCCCACCCGGATGCGCTTGTAGTGGTTGTAGACGGCCACCGCCAGGTTCCGCTTGGCGGCGTCCTGCCCCACCACGTACTCGTCCAGGAACGCGTGGATCTCGGACGGCTTGGGCAGCGTGTCCGGACCCGTCTCCTGCGCATCGTCGACCTCGGACTCGATGATCTCGTTGCACAGCTCGATGCACTCGTCGCAGATGTAGACGCCGGGACCGGCGATCAGCTTCTTGACCTGCTTCTGGCTCTTCCCACAGAAGGAACACTTCAACAGGTCGCCGCTCTCACCTACACGCGCCATGAGTTCTACGTCCTCGCATTCCGGGGGCGCCGATGTCACGCCCCGTAGTCGACGGTACGCGGTGACGGCCGTAAATCCGACCCCGCGTGATCAGTTCATTGCACCCGACGGCGCACCGCTACCCCCAGCGGCGCGCCGCCGTCGGCTCAGTTGCTCGTCGACAGCTTGCGGTAGTCGAACACGGTGTCGATGATGCCGTAGTCCTTGGCCTCCGCGGCCGTGAGGATCTTGTCGCGATCGGTGTCCTTGCGGACCTGATCGGCGGTGCGCCCGGTGTGCTGCGCCAGCGTGGTCTCCATGAGGCGACGCATCCGCTCGATCTCCGCGGCCTGGATCTCGAGGTCGGAGACCTGGCCCTGGATGCCGCCGGTGGCCGGCTGGTGGATGAGCACGCGGGCGTTGGGCAGCGCGGCCCGCTTGCCCTTGGTGCCCGCCGCCAGCAGTACCGCGGCGGCCGACGCGGCCTGGCCGAGGCAGACCGTCACGATGTCCGGCCGCACGTACTGCATGGTGTCGTAGATCGCCATGAGCGAGGTGAACGAGCCACCCGGCGAGTTGATGTACATGGTGATGTCGCGGTCCGGGTCCTGACCCTCCAGGACCAGCAGCTGGGCCATGATGTCGTTCGCCGAGGCGTCGTCGACCTGGGTGCCCAGGAAGATGATGCGCTCCTCGAAGAGCTTGTTGTAGGGGTTGGACTCCTTGACGCCGTAGCTGGAGTGCTCGACGAAGGACGGCAGGATGTATCGGGAGGTCGGCATTGAGGTCATCGGTGACTCCGTGGTGGTGTGCGGGGCTGGGTGGGCTGCGGGAGCGCTCCCGTGGGCGGAGGGCTCGATCACGACGGCGAGGTCCCGCCCGTCTGGGACGCACGCGAGATCACGTGATCGACGAACCCGTACTCCTTGGCCTCCTCCGCGGAGAACCAGCGGTCACGGTCGGAGTCCTCGGTGACCTGCTCGAACGTCTGGCCCGTGTGGAAGGCGATGAGCTCGGCCATCTCACGCTTGGTGGCGGCGTACTGCTCGGCCTGGATGGCGATGTCGGCGGCCGAACCACCGACACCGGCCGACGGCTGGTGCATCATGATCTTGGCGTGCGGCAGGGCGTAGCGCTTGCCCTTGGTGCCCGCGGTCAGCAGGAACTGACCCATCGAGGCGGCCAGGCCCATGCCGTAGGTGGCCACGTCGCACTCGACGAACTGCATCGTGTCGTAGATCGCCATGCCGGCCGTCACGGAACCACCGGGCGAGTTGATGTACAGCGCGATGTCGCGGGTGGGGTCCTCCGCCGCGAGCAGCAGGATCTGCGCGCAGAGGCGGTTGGAGATGTCGTCGTCGACCTGGGAGCCCAGGAAGATGATCCGCTCCTGCAGGAGGCGCTCGTACACGGAGTCGCCGAGGGTGAGTCCGTGCGACCCCGGCGAGCTGAGTGCGGGCTGCGTCGAACCGGGCTGAGCCGCTGAACCGTTCTGGGCCACGGGGAACCTACCTTCGCTCATCGTCTTCACCGCTAGCGCGGCGCCCGGCCGACCGGTGGCCGGGGAACCGTTACGTCAAACACTAACCAACACCGACGACGGAACCGTCCCGCCGGGGCGGGTGTTCGCTCTCAGCGTCGGGCCACCAGCATCGTCCGCGGGGGCCACGACGACAGGGCCGGGGCCGCGTGGTGCGGTCCCGGCCCTGTCGGGGGTCGATCAGGGGACGATCAGGCGTCGGAGTCCTTCTCGTCCGCTGCCGTCTCGTCGGCGTCGGACGCGGTCGCCTCGGCGTCATCGGCGCCGTCGGCGGAGTCGGCGGAGTCGGCCTCGACGGTGCCGAAGAACTCGCTGGTGTCGACGACGTTGCCCTCGGTGTCCTTGACAGTGACCTTGCCGATCACGTCGGCCAGAGCCTTGGACCGGCGGACGTCGGAGAACAGCGAGCCGAGCTGACCGGCCTGCTGGATCTGCTGCACGAACTGGTTGGGGTCCATGCCGTAGCGCTGGGCCTGGAACAGGATGTGCTGGGTGAGCTCTTCCTGCGAGACATCGGTCGAGTTCTGCTCGGCGACGGCATCCAGCAGCAGCTGGCTGCGGATGGCGCGGGCGGCACCCTCACGGGTCTCGGCCTCGAAGGTCTCGCGGTCGGTGCCCTCGGCGGCCAGCGCCTGGTCCAGGATGGACGCGTCGCCACCGAACTGGTCGATGAGCTGGTGCATCTGGGCGTGGGCCTCGGACTCGACGACCGCCTCCGGGGTGGGGACGTCGGTGGCCTCCATCAGCGCGTCGAGGACCTTGTCGCGGATCTCGCCCGCGAGGCCGGCCTTGGCCTGCTGCGCGACCTTCTCGGTCAGATCGGCCTTGAGCTCGTCGAGGGTGTCGAACTCGCTGGCCATCTGCGCGAACTCGTCGTCGGCCTCGGGCAGCTCGCGCTCCTTGACGGACTGAACGGTGACGGTGATGACCGCCTCCTTGCCGGCGTGGTCACCGGCGACGAGCGAGGAGGTGAACTCCTTGGACTCGCCGGCCTTGAGACCCGCCGCCGCGTCGTCCAGGCCCTCGACGAGGGTGCCCGAGCCGAGCTCGTAGGACAGTCCCTCGGTGGAGGCTTCGTCGACGGGCTCGCCGTCGACGGTCGCGGCCAGGTCCACCGAGAGGAAGTCGCCCGTGGTGGCGCCGCGCTCGACGCCCTTGAGGGTGCCGAAGCGGGCTCGCAGGTTGTCCAGCTCCGCGTCGACGGCGGCCTCGTCGGTCTCGGGGGCCTCGACGGTGACCTCGAGGTCCTCGAAGGTCGGCAGGGTGATCTCCGGGCGGATGTCGACCTCGGCGGTGAACTCGACGACGTCGTTGTCCTCCAGCTTGGTCACCTCGATCTCGGGCTGGGCCAGCACGACGAGCTCGTGCTCGTCGACGGCCTGGCTGTAGCGCGACGGGATCATGTCGTTGATGACCTGCTCGAGGACCGCCGGGCGACCGATCCGCGACTCGAGTAGCTTGGCCGGGGCCTTACCCGGGCGGAAGCCCGGGATGTTGACCTGGCCGGCGAGCGACTTGTAGGCCTTGGCGAAATCCGGCTCGAGCTCCGCGAACGGCACCTCCACGGTGATCTTGACCCGGGTCGGGTTGAGCTGCTCGACAGTGCTCTTCACGGTGATGTTCTCCTAGGAAGTCATGTGGGGTTCGTGTCTTTCGGCTCCGCTGGTCGGGATGACAGGATTCGAACCTGCGACCCTCCGCTCCCAAAGCGGATGCGCTACCAAGCTGCGCCACATCCCGGTGAGTCGCGCGGCCGACCATCCCGCGATCATGCACAGGACATCCGCCGGGCCGCAAACCAACTCGCCCAGTGTACGACAGGGCCATCCGCCCGCCGATTCCGACTTGTCGGGCCGGGAGTTGGGAGCGTCGCCACGGTCCGGTAGTGTTATCCGGGCGTGAGCGTGACCGTGGATGAAACGCCAGGTCAGGCTGCCGATGCGGGTGTAGCTTAATGGTAAAGCCCCTGCCTTCCAAGCAGGCTACGCGGGTTCGATTCCCGTCACCCGCTCCACCGGATGCCCTGTCCCGTCAGACACTGACGAGGCAGGGCATCGTCGATTTCACGACCGGAGCTCCCACGCGGTGCATCCCCGCGAAGTCCCGACCTCCGCCCCGCAGGCGCTCCCGCGGATGGCGTCTCGCGCGAGCGCATGCCCGCACCTCCCACAGCCGCTCCTCGGCCCGGCGCCCTGCCCGCACCGCGGTGCGCGCGAGACGCCATGGCG
>NZ_JAALDT010000119.1:0-7681 GCF_014144995.1 Dietzia sp. DQ11-71
GCTCGCCCCGGCGGCCGGGACGATGCCGGCCGCGACCGCGGCGGCGGACCCGCCCGAGGAGCCCCCGGGGCTGCGGCTGGTGTCCCATGGGTTCCTGGCGGGGCCGAACAGTTCGGGCTCCGTGATTCCCTTGGCCCCGAACTCCGGGGTGTTGGTCTTGCCGAAGACCACCAGGCCCGCGTCCAACCACCGCCGGACCACGGTCGCGTGCTCGGTCGCCGGTACGTCGGCCAGTGGACGCGACCCGCCACTGGTGGGTGTTCCCCGGTAGTCTTGACCGAGATCTTTGAGGAGGAACGGCACCCCGGCGAACGGGCCCGACAGTTCCTCGGTCGCCCGGGCGCGAGCCGGCCCGTCCAGCCGGCGCACGATCGCGTTGAGTCGCGGATTGACACCGTCGGCGCGCTGGATCGACGCGTCGAGCAGGTCGCCCGGGGTGACCTCGCCCTGCCGCACGAGGGCGGCGAGACCGAGGGCATCGTGACTTCGGAACTCGTCAAAGCGCATGGGGCCGGAGTCTACGCAGCGCGATCAGCGATTGTTCCGGTTCCGCCAGGCGCGCCAGGCGCCCGTGGACCACAGGGCCCACGCGACGAGGACGGGCTGGAAGAACAACCGCACGAGGCGTGCGCGGTCGCTGTCGAGTCCGAACGCGTCCGTGCCCGTCACGTACTGAGAGATGTTGCCGGGGAAGATCGCGACGAAGAACGCCGCCGTCACGCCGCCCACCGCCGGCCGGTATCGCGCCGGTGCGAGGATGAGCGCCGCGCCGAGTCCGAGTTCCACCACGCCGGAGGCGACGACCACGAAGTCCGGGTCGAGTGGGACCCACGTCGGGACCTGTGCCTGGAACTCCTCGCGCATGGTGGTCAGGTGCCCGGTCCCCGCCCCGAGAAGGGCGGCGCCGAGGGCCCATCGTCCGAGATGTCGGACCACCTCCCCCGCACTGCGGCGGCGCACCGGTGTGCGGGATCGCGAGTTCTTCAGGGGCCGGTCCAGTTTGTCCATGGGGGTAGTGTTGCGCGCAACTTAATTGAGCGCAACCTAAAAATGGGCGATACTCGGGTGATGGATCCCGATCTCCGACTGGAAGAGCAAGTCTGCTTCGCCCTCTACGCCGCCTCCCGCGCCTCGACGTCGGCCTACCGCCACGCCCTGGCGTCGGTCGGCCTCACCTATCCGCAGTACCTCGCCCTGCTCGTGTTGTGGGAGGAGGACGGGCTGACGGTCCGCCAGTTGGGCGACCGACTACTCCTCGACTCGGGCACCCTCTCCCCTCTGCTCGCACGGCTGGAGCATGCCGGACTGGTCGAGCGGTCCCGCTCCGTCGGCGACGGGAGGAGTGTCCACGTGCACCTCACCGAGGCCGGCGGGCGGCTGCGCGCCGAAGCCGAGACGATCCAGTGTTCCCTGCTGGACAGGGTGGACATGCCGCAGGAGGACCTCGTCCAGCTGCGGACCCTGGCCCAGCGTCTCGTGACCTCGCTCGAAGGAGTCGATCGCGGCGATCAGTAGCGTCAGCCGATGGTGATCGGCTGACGCAGGATCGTCCTGAGTCTGGCGGGATCGGACCTACGGGGGTCCGAGAGGTAGATCTCGTGGTGGTGGCCCGACGGGGTCGCCCCGTGTGAGGGGATGATCTCCTCGTGCATCCGCGCGATGATCGGGCCCTCGTCGTCGTAGGGGCCCACGTGCAGCGTCTGCACCGCCGACCCCTCGGCGTACCCGTCGAACCGCACCCGCTCGTGCGCCTCCGGCACCGTCGTCGTCGTCACTTTCTCCATGGCGGCGGACAGGATGTCCGGGGTGACCCAGTCCGGCTGCCAGATCATCATCGTCCAACTCCAGGCGTCCTTGTCGCGGGCCGTGAACACCCGCGGGTCGTCGGCGTACCAGAGGCCCTCGAGCGGGCCCACCGTGTGGACCCGTCCCAGCGCGGCCCGGGCGGCGGCGCGCACGGCGTAGGACGTGGCGTACAGCGCCTCGACGGCGGCCCTGTACTCCGGCGCGGTATCGGGATCCCCCTGCCCGTCGACCATGAGGAAGTCCATCGGGGGCACCTCGACCAGGTCGACTCTGCCGGCCTTGCCGCTGTAGAGGTCCCTGCGCTCGCGTTTGATGTCGAAGTTGGGCGGGTCACCGACCATGGCAGCAGGCTACGCCGATCCGGCCTGGAGTTCGGCGATCCGGCGTTTGTACACCGCGGTCAACTCGTCGATGTACCGGCGATTCCACCGTGGGGTGATGTGCTTGCTGCAGTTGGCGTCAGCGGCCACGACGTCCACCACGATCGCGCGCTCCACGCGGCCGGAGTACCTCTTCTCCCCCATGGCCCGGAGCCGGTCGATCAGGTCGGGGTCGCTGTCCGGCTCGACCGTGCGCGCGTGACCGAAGACCTTCAACCGCCGTCGGGTCGGATAGTCGACGAAGAGCAGGCAGACGCGTCCGTCGTGATCCACGTTGCCCGTGGAGACGTACTGGTGGTTGCCCGGGAACTCGGCCCAGGCGAGGGTCGTGTCGTCGACCACGTGCACGAATCCCGCCGGGCCGCCGCGGTGCTGCGTGTACGGCCAGCCCGACTCGGTGACGGTCGAGAGGGAGAAGTGGTCGGCGCTCCGGATCAGTGCGACATCGGTGCCCTCGAGGGCGAAGTCGCCGGTGTCGACGGGGAGGGTGACCCCCACGGCGTCCTGCCGGGCCCGCACCGCCGATCCGTACGCGATTCCCGGGTAGTGGTTGGCTGCCATGGTCGTCAATATAGGTTGCGGTGCGGCACGACAGGTTGCAGGGCATGAGCTGGGCGGAGATCGGCATGGTGCTCGGTGTCAGCACACAGGCGCTGCACAGGAGATTCGGACGGACCGCCTGACCGGGCATGATGCCGACCATCCCGGTGGCATGCGGCTCGGTGACGAGGGCACACGCAGGGCAGCGCAGCTCCGCTGAGTGCTCAGCGTCCGGGCGTGGCGACGGTGTCCGGCCTGGGCACGTTCTGCAGCCGGAGTTGGCCCCGCGCGAGCACGGCTCCACCCTCGGCCTGGCTGATCACGACATCCCACAGCTGCTGGCTGCGGCCCTGGAACAGGGCATGAGCGGAGACCTCGACCCGCCCGCCGGTGGATGGCCGGAGGAAGTCGGTGCCGTTGTGGACGCCGACCGCGATCTGCCCCCGGTCAGCGACCGCGAATCCGGCTCCCGCACCGCCGGCGGACTCCACGATGCTCGCGTAGACGCCGCCGTGGACCGTCCCCCACGCCGTGACGTGCCCCTCCCCCAGGTCCGCGTGGCCGCGCAGCGAGGTGGTGGTCACCTCGTCGACGACGAGTCCGGAAGCGCGGACGAAGACGCTGGCGTCGGGAGAGCTGGCATCGGGGAACCCGCCGGAGTCGATCATGGGGTCTTTCTACCCGCTACCGTTTCCGGCTGGGTCGCCGCAGCCACGTACCTCGCCAGGTGCTCGCCGGTGAGAGTGGAGGCACCGGCGACGAGTTCGGCCGGGGTGCCCTCGAACACGATCCGGCCGCCGTCGTGACCGGCGCCGGGACCGAGGTCGATGATCCAGTCCGCGTGGGCCATCACGGCCTGATGGTGCTCGATCACGATCACCGACTTCCCGGCATCGACCAGCCGGTCGAGCATCGCCAGCAGGGTCGCGACGTCGGCCAGGTGCAGGCCCGTGGTCGGCTCGTCCAGCACGTAGACCTCGGCCTTGTCGGCCATCTGGGCGGCCAGCTTGAGCCGCTGACGCTCGCCACCGGACAGCGTGGTCAGGGGCTGACCGAGCCGGATGTAGCCCAGGCCGACATCGCGGAGCCGGGCGAGGATCTTGTGCGCGGCGGGGATCCGCGCCTCTCCCCCGGCGAAGAACTCCTCGGCCGTGGCGACGGACATCGCCAGCACCTCGCCGATGTTCCGGCCACCGAACCGGTACTCGAGCACCTCGGCCTGAAAGCGCCTGCCCTCGCAGTCGTCGCACGTCGTCGCGACGCCGGCCATCATGGCCAGGTCGCTGTAGATCACGCCCGCGCCCTTGCAGGTGGGACACGCGCCCTCGGAGTTCGGGCTGAACAGCGCCGGCTTGACGCCGTTGGCCTTGGCGAACGCCTTCCTGATGGGTTCGAGGAGTCCCGTGTAGGTCGCCGGATTACTGCGTCGCGACCCGCGGATGGCGGCCTGGTCGATCGCCACCACCCCGTCGCGAGGCGACACCGAGCCGTGGATGAGCGAACTCTTGCCCGATCCGGCCACGCCGGTCACCACGCACAGCACCCCGAGGGGGATGTCCACATCCACGCCTCGCACGTTGTGGGCTGTCGCGCCACGCACCTCGATCCGCCCGGTGGCCGCCCGCACGCTGTCCTTCAGTGCGGCGCGGTCGTCGAGATGCCGGCCGGTGACGGTGTCGCTCCCGCGGAGCCCGCTGACCGATCCCTCGAAGCAGATCCGACCGCCTTCGGAGCCGGCGCCGGGTCCGAGGTCGACGACGTGGTCGGCGATCGCGATGGTCTCCGGCTTGTGCTCCACCACCAGGACCGTGTTGCCCTTGTCGCGCAGCCGCAGGAGTAGCCCGTTCATGCGTTGGATGTCGTGGGGGTGCAGGCCGATCGACGGCTCGTCGAACACGTAGGTGACGTCGGTCAGGGCGGAACCGAGGTGGCGGATCATCTTGACCCGCTGTGCCTCGCCGCCTGACAAAGTGCCCGCGGGGCGGTCGAGGGACAGATACCCAAGTCCGATCTCGACGAACGAATCGAGCGTGTGCTGCAACGAGTCCAGCAGCGGCGCGACCGACGGCTCCTCGAGGCCGCGCAGCCACTCGGCCAGATCGGTGATCTGCATCGCCGAGACGTCGGCGATGTTTCTCTCCCCGATCCGGGAGGACCGGGCCCCCTCGTTGAGCCGGGTGCCGTCGCACTCGGGGCAGGGGGTGAAGACCACGGCCCGCTCGACGAACGCGCGGATGTGGGGCTGCATCGCCTCGACGTCCTTGGACAGCATCGACTTCTGGATCTTGGGGATCAGGCCCTCGAAGGTGACGTTGATGCCGTCGGCCTTGACCTTGACCGGCTCCTTACGCAGCAGGTCGTGCATCTCCCGATCGGTGAACTCCCCCACCGGTTTGTCCATGTCGAAGAACCCGGAGCCGGAGTAGATGCGGCCGTACCAGCCGTCCATCGAGTATCCGGGGACGGTGATCGCGCCCTCGGACAGGGACTTGGAGCGGTCCACCAGCGCGTCGACGTCGAAATCGGAGACTGATCCGCGACCCTCGCAGCGGACGCACATCCCGCCGGTGATGGAGAACTCGGCCTTCTGCCGGGTTCCGTCGGCCTTCTTCAGTGTGCCGACCCCGGAGGCGGACGCGACGTTGAAGGAGTACGCCTTGGGGCCGCCGATCCTCGGCTGCGCGAGACGGCTGAACAGGATCCGCAGCATCGCCCCGGTGTCCGTGGCGGTGCCGACCGTGGAGCGGGGGTCGGAGCCCATCCGCTCCTGGTCCACGACGATCGCCGTGGTCAACCCCTCCAGCACGTCCACGTCCGGCCGCGCCAGGGTGGGCATGAAGCCCTGGAGGAACGCGCTGTAGGTCTCGTTGATCATCCGCTGCGACTCCGCCGCGATGGTCGAGAACACCAGCGAGCTCTTGCCGGATCCGGAGACGCCGGTGAACACCGTCAGCCGCCGCTTGGGTAGATCCACGTCGATCGACCGCAGGTTGTTCTCCCGCGCGCCGAGGACGCGGATGGTGTCGTGCGTGTCTGCCGTGTGGGCGCTCATCCCGGGTCTCCTCACCCTGTCCACTCAGCGGCAACGTTAGACCGCGGACCCGTGGCGGGAAAGGGCGTCAGCCGCGGTCCTGCTGCTCCATCGCGGTGGCGTGCAGTCGGGCGAACCGCTGGAACTCGTCGTCGTCCCATCCCTCGCGTCCCGTCGCGGCCGCCCATCCGTCGAGGATCTGATGGTCGTACAGGTGGCCGTAGCCCTGCGACCCGCCGATCGCGTTTCCGAGGTCCGCGGTCACCTGGAACAGGGTCAACACGGGCATGTAGAACATGCCCGGATGTCGGCCCTTGCCGGGCGGTTCGGCCAGCCACGCGGGGCGGTCGAACAGCAGATCCGGGGTCCACCACACCACCGGGTCGGTCGCGTGCTGGACGTACAGGACGTGCGGCGGGATCCACGGGGTGTCGTCGTCGCGGAACTCCGCGGGATCCTCCGAGAACCTCACCAGCAGGCCGTCCGCGTACACCGGCTCGGTGACCGGGGTACCGGGGTCGCGCCGCTGTACGAGCGCGTGCCAGATGTGGTTGGAATTGGGCGGGCCGACCCAGAGCACCCCGTCCACCGTCGCCCGGATATCGCGGATCCCCGAGAACGCCGCCTCGCCGGCCTGGGTGCCCAAACTCTCGCCGTAGACGTACAGCTTCGGCTGCGGCCGACCCGGTGGGAGGGAGTCGCGCCAGGTCACCACCGCCTCGATCAGTGACCGGCCCGCCACCTCCGCCTTCTCGCGGTCGGCGAGGAACGAGATCCAGCTGGGCAGGTACGAGTACTGGGTGCCCACGATCGCCACGTCGCCACCGGAGAGCAGTTCGATGGCCTGAGCCGCGTGGGGGTTGATCCACCCGGTGCCGGTGGTCGGGGCGATCACCACCGACTCACGTTCCCAGGCCCGGGTCCGCTCCAGCTCCTCCACCACCAGGGCGGAACGCTCGTCGTCGGTCGGTGCGGACTCCAGACCGGCGTACGCCCGGATCGGCTCGGGCGCGTCCTCGCCCAACAGATCCCCCAGGTGCTGCCCGTCGAGGCCGCCGCTCACGAACCGTCGGCCCTGCAGGCCCAGGTCCCCGAAGTCCACGACGGAGTCCGGGGACCCGGATCGCTCGGGCGCCGTCGGCGGTCGCGCGCCGGGGAGGTCCTCGTTGTTCTGCCCGCTGAAGATACGGTTGGCGCCGCCGAAGAACAGGCGCGGCACCACACCTTGCACCACGCCGAGTGCGAGGACCGCCACCATCACGACGCCCGTGAGCCGGGCGGTGTACTCCCCCACGCCGAACCTGCGGCCCACCGCGCGGGCCGACCACCGGTACCCCGCCCGGATGCCGCGGGCTGCGATGAGGAGCCCCAGGAAGATCGCCAGGGCGACCCACGGGATCTTCATGTAGTCCGCCCAGGGCGGGCGGGGTGAGCGCACCAGATCGGAGACCTGGTCCTGCCAGCGGATCGCCGTGGCCGTGGCCGTGATGAGGTAGACCACCAGGATGTACGGGGCGGACAGACGGGCGAAGGTCAGGAGACGGTCACCGAACGCGAGGAGGTCGGGGTGGAGGGTGATGCGGGGCGCCACGACCCGCCGCCAGAGGGTCCTCAGAGCGACGCCGACCCCGTAGCCCACCAGCATCGACACGCCGGTGACCACCCCCTGGTAGTACCAGGCCCGCGGCAGCAGGGACGGCATGAGCGAGACCCACGCCGCCAGCGCGGCCACGATGAGGCCGGTGACCGAGGGGCGCCACCGTTCCCACCACGTCCGGAGCGCGGCGACGGGCGTGGTCCCCGCTGTCGGCCGACCGGCCTCTCCGTCCTCGCTCACCGCAGGCGCTCGGCCCGTCTCGCCGCCGCCACCAGGTCCTCGGACATGCGGGCCAGCTCGGCGGGGTCCTCGCCCTCGGCGATGGCG
>NZ_JAALDT010000011.1:0-2766 GCF_014144995.1 Dietzia sp. DQ11-71
GGCCTCGATTCGTTCGTCGCCCGCCTCCTCGCCCAGCGCCTTGTGGATGGCCGCGGTCTCGAGGATCACCTTGATGACCACGGGCGGCGGCACGGCATCCCGCATGGCCAGCACATCGGCCATGACCTCGTCGACCAGTCCGGCGATGGCGGCGCCCACATCGATCACCATGTCCACCTCACGGGCCCCCTGGTCCACCGCGAGCCTGCCCTCCATCGCCTTGACCAGCGAGTGGTGCTTGCCGGAGGGGAAACCGGCCACCGTGGCGACGACGAGCTCCTCACCCCGCACCGGGAGCATGGCCGGGCTCACGCACACGGCCTTGACTCCCAACTCGCGGGCCTCGTCGACGCAGGCCCGGACGTCGTCGCGGGAGGCGTCGGGGGAGAGCAGGGTGTGGTCGATCATGGCGGCGACCCGGGCGCGGGTCAGCTCGTTCGTCGCAGTGGCGTCCATGCCGGCCAGCCTAGCGGGGGCGCCCGTCTTCCCTGCTGGCACAATGGGCACTCATGTCACGTCGCTTCGTCCTCACCCTGGGTTGCCCGGACCGCATCGGTATCGTCGCCCGGATCGCCACCTTCCTCGCCGAGCTGGGCGGGACGATCACGGAGGCGGCCTACCACGCGGACGAGGACTCGAACTGGTTCTTCACCCGCCAGTCCGTGAGCGCCGAGTCGATCGGCATGGAGATCGACGAACTGCGGCGCCGCTTCGAGCGGGTTGCAGCCGAACTGGGCCCGGAGACCGACTGGCACATCTCGGACTCCTCCGAGCCCAAGGACGTCGTCATCCTGGTCTCGAAGGAGGGGCACTGCCTCCACGACCTGCTGGGTCGGGTGGAGAGCGGTGACTACCCTGCGCGGGTCCGGGCCGTGATCGGCAACCACGAGAACCTGCGCGGCATGGCCGAGTCGCACGGTGCGCCCTTCCACCACGTGCCGTTCCCGGCCGACCCCGCCGAGCGAGGCCCGGCATTCGCGGAGGTCGCCGCGATCGTCGACGAGATCGACCCGCACGCGATCGTGCTGGCCCGCTTCATGCAGGTCCTGCCGGACGAGCTCTGCACGAAGTGGGCCGGGCGTGCCCTCAACATCCACCACAGCTTCCTGCCCAGCTTCGTGGGCGCCCGCCCCTACCACCAGGCGCATGTCCGCGGCGTGAAACTGATCGGGGCGACCTGCCACTACGTGACCGCCGACCTCGACGAGGGGCCGATCATCGAGCAGGACGTCATCCGCGTGGACCACACGGCGACGGTGAAGGACATGGTCCGGCAGGGGCGCGACGCCGAGAAGCTGGTCCTGGCCAAGGGGCTGCGCTGGCACCTCGAGGACCGGGTGCTGGTCCACGGCGGACGCACCGTCGTGTTCACCTAGGTCCGCTCCCGGGAAAGTCAGCTCCCCTGGGAGGTCCGCTCCGGGGGAGGTCAGCCCTTGGGGAAGCCGTGCCGCTCGCTGAGCAGGGTCTCGGCCGCCGAGAGGAAGATCAGGCGGGCGGCGGCGCCGGCCCGGGGCATGATCCCCGTGACCCTCTTGATGATGACGGACTGGTCCATCCCGGCGTCGCGCATCGTCTCCACCAGGATGTCGAGCGCCTCGGCCGACGTACTCTGCCCCTTGAGGAACAGGCGACCGATCTTGTCGATCCCCTCCTCACCGACCCCGAGGACGATGAGTTCGCGGAACAGCTCGTACATGTAGCGGTCCGCGAAGAAATGGTCGGCCGCACTCGGCTCACTGACCAGGCCGATGGCCGATCCCTGGTCGAGGAGTTCCTCGGCGAACTCGAAACCCGCGACGGCCTCCACGCCGCCACGAGGGAGGCGGCGGCGGGTGCCGCTCGAGCGTCGCTCCGGTAGGACGGCGTCCGAGTTCAGCAGCTCGGAGAGCGTGAAGCCGTGGCGCTCCGCGATGAACAGCTCCTCGATGGTGGCGAACGTGTAGCCGCGGTCGAGCAGCCGGAGGATCTGGTTCAGTCGGTTCTTGTGGTCGGGCCCGTAGAACGCGGTGCGACCCCTGCGGACGGGGGCCGGGAGAAGTCCCCGCTCCTGGTAGACGCGGATGTTACGCACCGTGGTGCCGGAGTCCTCGGCCAGCTCCTCGATCCGCTGGAACCCGTCGGCCTCCGGTGGTGTCACCTGCGCCGTCCCCCGACAGCGGGCCGGACGTCGGCGAAGAACACACCCACTGCCACCATCGCGATGATGCTGAGGAAGCCGAACGGCCGGATCGCGAACATGAGGGCGGCCACGGCGCAGATGCCGATCCAGGCGGGCTTGGGCCACTTGCCCTCGATCGAGTACGCCGACGCGGGCGGGAGGACTGCCAGCACCAGTCCCGCCAGGGCCCACACGACGAGCGCGCCCTGGATAGCCAGCTGGACCATGCCCCACGTCCCGGGAAGAGTGTCAATCACGCGGCCCAGTGTAGTCGGCACTCATGTCACCG
Source organism: Dietzia sp. DQ11-71 (assembly GCF_014144995.1). Classification (NCBI taxonomy): domain Bacteria; kingdom Bacillati; phylum Actinomycetota; class Actinomycetes; order Mycobacteriales; family Dietziaceae; genus Dietzia; species Dietzia sp. DQ11-71. The sequence continues at coordinate 2,448 of NZ_JAALDT010000011.1, forward strand.
CGGTGTGACCATGTTCACGGCGTCCAGATCCCGGCCCGGCCCCTGCGGCGGACCTCAACGCACGACGCCCCGGCCCCTCCGGAGAAGGAGGGCCGGGGCGTCAGGTGCCGCTGTATCAGACGCGGTCGGTGCCGGCGGGGGGCAACGGGGTGTCCGCGGTGGTCAGCGCGGGATCGTTGTCCGCGAGCTCCATCGGCGTGGGGGCGTCCGAATCGCCCCCGGCCGATGCGGCGGCCGGCTTGGCAGCAGTCGACTTGGTGGCAGCCGGCTTGGTGGCGGCGGGCTTGGACGCCGCGGGCTTACCGGCGGCCGGCTTGGT